>QGUL01000273.1 GCA_003242425.1 Pseudomonadota bacterium
TGGGAAATGGATTGGTGTCTCGAGTGTGTGGTTCGGGGATTTTTCCGGGCATTCCGTGTGTGGGTTTCCGACCCGCCGGGGGTGGGGAGTGCGGGTTATTGGGGAATTTACCAGGCATTCCGATGGTGGGTATCGGAACGAAGTGGACCCGCAGCCGCGAAGCCGGTTGGACTTTATCAGGCATTCCGATGGTGGAAGCGCGGCGACGGCGCTCCGCGTTGACCTGTTGCGAGGCTCGCATGCGCTTCGATGGATCGAGGGCGCTTGTCACGTCCGCTAGCCTCTTCAAAAAAAATAAAAAATCATCAACTTAACTGCTCGCGCGAACCTTTGAATCTCTGCGGTATCAGTCTGAACTTGTCGCCTGCGCCTCAGATCACCGGCCATCCGTCTTGAGCCGTACACGCTTAGGCAATAAGCACACCGTCGGACACCCCCTGGATATAATCCGCCCCGCAAAGCGGTACACGCTCTTTGGGAAGAGCGTAATCATCGCGCTCAGGAAGCGCGCACACATACGCGCTTCTAAAACCTCACCGTCGCTCGGGGAAGTGAGTGGCACTGACGTACCGGCGTCCAACGACTGGCGTCGCCGTTCTCCACGTCCGGCTGACACGGCTCCGTTTCTGGCGTGACGAGGTTGTGGCGTGTTATCGCTCGCGGGTGTTTGAGCGCCGCTGTGCCAGGCGGAGCATTTTCGGGTTGAAGGGGAGCGGACGCCGATGATCAAAGTCCTCAGCGTTTTCGGCACGCGGCCGGAAGCGATCAAGATGGCGCCGCTCGTCCGAACGCTGCGTGCCCACCCGAACATCGTCGGTGAAGTCTGCGTCACGGGCCAGCATCGCGAGATGCTGGATCAGGTGCTGCAGGTCTTCGATATCGCGCCTGACTACGATTTGAACCTGATGAGGCCGGAACAGACGCTGCACGACATTACGTGCGCCGTGCTGACCGGACTTCGGGACGTTTTGCGGCAATCCAGGCCAGATGTCGTGCTCGTTCACGGCGATACCACCACCACTTTCACGGCGGCGCTGGCCGCGTTCTACGAGCGCATTCCCGTAGGGCACGTCGAGGCGGGATTGCGCACCCGCAATCTCTACGCCCCATGGCCCGAAGAGGCCAACAGAAAAATGACGGCGGCCTTGTCCGAGATCCACTTCGCGCCCACCGCCCAGGCGGCGGAAAACCTGCGCAGAGAAGGCATCGACGACAGCAAAATCTTCGTGACGGGCAACACCGTCATCGACGCGCTGCTGTGGATCAAGGCGAAGATCGACGATACCCCGGCCGCTGCCGCCGCGCTGCGTGCTAGGTATCCGTTTCTCGATCATGGGCGCCGTATGGTGCTCATCACCGGACACCGCCGCGAGAATTTCGGAACGGGATTCGCCAATATCTGCCGCGCGATCGCTGCGCTCGCGGCCCGCTTCGAAGATGTGGATTTCGTCTATCCGGTGCATCTCAACCCGAACGTCCGCAAGCCCGTCACCGAGGCGTTGGGCTCGATACCGAACGTCCATCTGATGCCGCCCCAGGAATATCTGTTTTTCGTATCGCTGATGATGCGCGCGACGCTCGTCCTCACGGACTCGGGCGGCATTCAGGAAGAGGCGCCGGCGTTGGGCAAGCCGGTGCTGCTGATGCGCGAAATCACCGAGCGGCCCGAAGGGTCCGCCGCGGGATGTGTCCGTATCGTCGGTGCGGATGCGGAAAGTATAGTCAACGGCGTATCGGAGCTGCTGACGGATCGCTCGGCGTACGAAAAGATGGTCGTCGCCGAGAGCCCTTACGGCGACGGACGGGCAAGCGAACGCATCGTGGAAGCGTTGTTGCGGCGGTTCCACCCGCAGTTCGCCGCGGCGGCGTAACTGCGGCGTTTCTCGTAGGTTGCAGTCATCATGGCGCTGGCTTCCATCCTCGGACGCCTGTTCAGTCCAGGCGTTCATACGGCGCGGCCCGTCAGCCGGGCCGACGGTCCCCACAAGAATCTGCTCGTGGCGCTCATCGCGGACGATTTCACGCGCACCTGCCTGGAGCATGAATGCCGCGTCATCAACGTGACGCCGCAGAACTACGAAACGGCTCTCGCGCATTACAAACCGGATCTGCTTTTCGTCGAATCCGCCTGGTTCGGCTACCGGCGCGCGTGGCAAAGGCGCATCGCGAGCTATCCCGACCGCCCGGACCCCGGCAATGCCGATCTTGTTCGGGTGGTGGAGTTCGCGAAGGATCGGGGCGTTCCGGCGGTTTTCTGGAACAAGGAAGATCCGGTCCACTTCGAACGCTTCATAGACAGCGCGAGACTGTTCGACGTGATCTTCACGGTCGACGCGAACAGCGTCGATCGTTACAAGAGGGCAATCGGTCGCCCGGTCCGGGTTCATCCGTTGATGTTCGGCGTATCGCGGGCCGTGCACAATTTCACCGGCATCGGTGCGAGGCGGCCGCGCGCCTGTTTCGTCGGCAGCTACAGCCGGCATATTCACGACACGCGCCGGGCGCGCCAGAAGATGCTCCTGGAAGCCGCCGCGACCACACTTCCGCTAGACATATACGACCGCAACTCGGATCGCCTCTCGGACAACTACCGCTATCCCTACCTGCCGAACACCGTGATCCACAGCCGCGTGCGCCACGAGAAAACGGCCTCGCTCTACAAAAAGTATCTCGTAAGCCTCAACGTGAATACCGTCGACGATTCCGACACCATGTTCTCGCGCAGGCTGGTCGAGATCATTGCCTGCGGCGGGCTGGCCGTGACCACGCCGGCGCGTGCGGCCGAGAAGTGGTTCCGGGAGTACTGCTATATCGTGGATTCCGCCGACGAAGCGAAGGAACTCTTCGCGCGGCTGAAGCGCGACGGCTACAGCACGAAAGATCTCGAAATGATGCGGGAAGGCGCTTCTCTGGTCGCCAGACAGCATACCTACACGCAACGGCTCGACACGGTCCTGGAAGTGTTGAGAACCGTCTGAGCGGGCGTCCCGGGTTTGCGACCGGCACCCGGGAACGCCGGCCGTCAATGGGCACGGGAACACCGCCGTTGCCATACCGCTGCAGCCCACGTTCGCACACGGAAGAAGGCCGTTTTCCGTGCGCACCACGGAAGCCGGGGTGCGCGGGCCGACCCTCGAACGCCGGCAACGATTTTCAGGTTATGATGCGCGCTTGCCGCTCCCACGGAGCGGCTTTTGCTTTACGGACGATGAAACGAGGATTCTTGTGATGGCTGACGGCTCGATCTCCGACGAAGTAGGGCGCAGACGGACCTTCGCCATCATCTCCCACCCCGACGCCGGCAAGACTACGCTGACCGAGAAGCTGCTGCTGTTCTCCGGCGCCATCCGCATCGCCGGCAGCGTGAAGGCGCGCAAGGCCGCGCGCTACGCCACGTCCGACTGGATGGAGATCGAGAAGCAGCGCGGGATTTCGGTCGCCAGTTCCGTGATGCAGATGGAGTACGGCAGCTGCATCCTCAATCTGCTCGACACGCCCGGCCACCAGGATTTCTCCGAAGACACCTACCGCGTGCTCACCGCCGTGGACGCGGCGCTGATGGTGATCGACGCGGCCAAGGCGGCGGAGGACAAGCGCCCCCCCCTGTTGCGGGGCGCGCCGCACGCAAAACAGC
>QGUL01000274.1 GCA_003242425.1 Pseudomonadota bacterium
TCAGATTGGTATAAGAGACAGGCCGCGCCCTGTTCGATGCGCCGCTGCGGCGCGAGCTCGGCGTCCAGGGGCTGCGCGGCAGGCTGTACGGGACGCTGCTTCCCGCGCCCGGCATCGGCCCGCGCTGCCGCAAGACCCTGCGGCGGGTGCGCGAGGAGGGCTTCGACATCGGCGTGCACGGCTGGGACGTTGCCGGCTGGTGCCGGCACGCCGCCGGCGCGGATATGGAATGGACCGCCGCCCAGTGGCATCTCGCCTGGGGACGGTTCAGCGACCTCTTCGGCGAGATGCCGCACGTGCACGGCGCGCCGGGCTGGCGGATGAACCGCCACGCCTGGCGGCTGGAACAGCGCCTGGGGCTGCGCTACGCCTCCGACACCCGCGGCACCCACCCCTTCCTGCCGGTGTACGAGGGCGAGCTGCTGGGCGTGCCCCAGTTGCCGACCACCCTGCCCACTTTCGCCGAACTGCTGCGCCAGCCGGGCGCGAGGCCGGACGACGCCGTCGGGCGTCTGCTTGAGCTCGTGCGGTACGGGCCGGCGACCGGCCAGGTCTTCAGCCTGAGCGCCGAACGGGAAGGGCTTGCCTGGCTGCCCTACCTGGAACGGCTGCTGGAAGGCTGGCGGGCGCTGGGCTGCGAACTGGTCAGCCTGCGGCAGCTCTGCGAATCCCTCGACCATGCGAAGCTGCCCCGCTGCCTGGTGGGAGACGGCACGGTGCCCGGCCGCGAGGCGCCGATGGCCCTGCAAGGCAAGCCCTACCTCGACGGCGCCGCCGAACGGGTGATGCTGCCCGACCGCCGCGCGCGGCTGCGGCCGGCGAGCGGCTATACCCTGCCCCGGCGCGTGGACGAACCCTACCGGCCGCGACCGTTCGCATCGCTCGCCCGGACGGATAGCGACCCCGGCTGAACCCGGCACGATACACAGACGGCCGTCACAGCGGGCGTGTCGGCGTCCTTGACAAATCGGCTGTCGGGCTGCCGCGACGCCCGGCTTTTTGTTGCCCGGTAAATGACTTGGACAACCGGGCACACTTCATGCGATCGACGCCGCGCGCATGTCGCGCAACGCAAGGGAGCGTCTGCTATGAAGAAACTTTACGTTTGGGCGGTCGCATTGCTGCTGGGCCTCGCGGCACAGAGCGCGTCGGCGTTCGTCATCACCGGCACGCTCGACCTCGATCCGCGCTACCCGGGGCTCGACGACCATTTCGACATCAACGTCACCATCGATGTCACGGGCGCCGAGGCGGTTTGGACGGTGAGTTTCGTCAGCGATCAGCCGTCGGCCTTCATCGGCGAGTTCTATTTCAACGTCGCGCCCGGCAATTACACGTTCTCCGGTTTCAGCCCCACGTCCTGGGTGGTGGTGTCGCCGGCGAGCCCCGTGGGCGGCGGCAACTTCGGCACCGGCTTCCTCTACGAGGCCCACAACAGCATTCCGGGCAACACCAATCGCGTGTATGCCGGCAGCTCGCTCGTCTTCACCATGACGAACAACGACGGCGATTTCACCGAGGCGATGTTCCTCGACGCGCCTTGCGCCTCCACCACGGCCTTCGGCGGCTGCTGGCAGCTCGGCGCGCACATCCAGGGCTTCGACAATCTCCCGCCCGGCAGTCTGTTCCTGGTGGGCAATTTCCAAAGCGGTGACAACGGTAACAGCGTGCCGGAGCCCGGCACGCTGGCACTGCTCGGTGCGGCCCTGCTCGGCCTGAGCGCGGCGCGGCGCCGTCTATGAATCGGTGAATCGATCGGGACGCGAGGCACACGCCTCGCGTCCTTCGGGTTGCGCAGGCCCGGGAATCCCGCAACAATCCGGACTGACAGTCATTGCTCTGCGTACCATGTCCGATCGCGTCGTACCCGACTTCAGCCTGCCCGGCACGGGCGGCAAGACGTTCCAACTGTCCAAACTCAAGAGCAAGTACGTCGTCCTCTACTTCTATCCCAAGGACAACACGCCAGGCTGCACCACCGAAGGACAGGAGTTCCGCGACCTCTACGACCAGTTCAAGGCGGCCGGCTGCGAGGTGTACGGCATTTCGCGCGACAGCCTGAAGTCGCACGAGAACTTCAAGGCGAAGCAAGGCTTTCCGTTCGAGCTGCTCTCCGACGAGAACGAGGAAGTCTGCAAGCTGTTCGACGTGATCAAGAACAAGACCATGTACGGCAAGCAGGTGCGCGGCATCGAGCGCAGCACCTTCCTGCTCGACCGCAAAGGCGCCATTCTGCAGGAGTGGCGCGGCGTCAAAGCGGCAGGCCATGCACAGAACGTACTGGACTACGTGAAGACGCTCTAACCCGCCACCCCTTCCGCTCAAATGGCCACAAGAAAATCGCGCGACCGCAGCAGCCGCACCAAACTCTTCGTGCTCGACACCAACGTGCTGATGCACGATCCGACCAGCCTGTTCCGTTTCGAAGAGCACGACGTGTACGTGCCGATGATGGTGCTGGAGGAGCTGGACAACAACAAGAAGGGCGTGTCCGAGGTCGCGCGCAACGCGCGCCAGGCGAGCCGCTATCTGGAAGAGATCGTTTCCAAGGCCACGGTGCCGCTGAGCGAGGGCATTCCGCTCAAGCGTCACGACGCCGATACCGCGACGGGCCGGCTCTTCCTGCAGACCGAGCCCATCCCCGCCACCCTGCCCGCGAGCCTGCCGAACACCAAGGCCGACAACCACATCATCGGCGTGACGATGTACCTGCAGGACCGCGACCGCGCGCGCGAAGTGATCCTGGTGTCCAAGGACATCAACATGCGCATCAAGGCGCGCGCGGTGGGGCTCGCGGCCGAGGACTACTTCAACGACAAGGTGCTGGAGGACACCGACGTCCTCTACTCCGGCGTGCGCGAGCTGCCGCCCGATTTCTGGGAGACGCACGGCAGGAACATGGAGTCCTGGAAGAAGGACGGCCGCACCTACTACCGCCTGCAGGGACCGCTCGTGTCCTCGCTGCTGCTCAACGAGTTCGTCTGGCAGGACGGCGAACAGCCGCTGCAGGCCTGGGTGCGGGAGCACGACGGCCGCAGCGTGGTGCTGGAAACCGTGCGTGACTACTCGCACAGCAAGAACGCCGTATGGGGCATCACCGCGCGCAACCGCGAACAGAATTTCGCGCTCAACGCGCTCATGAACCCCGACATCGACTTCGTCACCCTGCTCGGCCAGGCCGGCACGGGCAAGACGCTGCTCGCCCTCGCGGCGGCGCTCGCGCAGACGCTGGAAGAGAAGCGCTACAGCGAGATCATCATGACGCGCGTGACGGTGCCGGTGGGCGAGGACATCGGTTTCCTCCCCGGCACCGAGGAAGAGAAGATGACGCCGTGGATGGGCGCGCTCGAGGACAACCTCGACGTGCTCAACGCCACCGACGAGGAAGCCGGCGAATGGGGCCGCGCCGCCACGCGCGATCTCATCCGCTCGCGCATCAAGGTGAAGTCGCTCAACTTCATGCGCGGCCGCACCTTCATCAACAAGTTCCTGATCATCGACGAGGCGCAGAACCTCACGCCCAAGCAGATGAAGACGCTCATCACCCGAGCCGGCCCCGGCACGAAGGTGGTCTGCCTGGGCAACATCGCGCAGATCGACACGCCCTACC
>QGUL01000275.1 GCA_003242425.1 Pseudomonadota bacterium
CGCTCCCTCCGTCTTTCCTCTTCCTCTTTTCGCCGCAGGTTCAGATTGTGTAAAGGAGCCAGGTGGGGGGGCCCCCTGGCCAACGGCTTCAAACCCCCGACAAGGCCAATGCCGTGCCTGGGGGCGGCTTCAACCTGCCGCTGAACGACACCCATGCCGACTTCCCCGCACTGCTGCTCGGCGCCTGGCTGATCGGCGGCAATTCGGACGCGCGCCTGCCGCGCCGCGTGCGCGAGCGGGAGGGCCTGTCGTACAGCACCGGCGCCTGGCTGCGGGCCGATTCGCTCGATCCCCTGGCGGTTTTCAACGTCTACGCGATCTATGCGCCCCAGAACGCCGAACGGGTCGAGGCGGCGATCCGCGAGGAGCTGCGCCGTGTGCTCGAGGAAGGTTTCGACAAGCAGGAATTCGAGGACGGCCGCCAGGCGCTGCTGCAGGCGCGGCACATCGCCCGCAACGCCGACACGAGCCTCGCCGGCCGCCTGGCGAAGTACGCCTACGTGGGCCGGACCTTCGAATGGGACAAGGCGCTGGAGGCGCGCATCGCCGCGCTCACGCCGGCCGAGGTGCAGGCGGCGCTGCGCCGGCACTTCGACCTGAACCGGCTGACCATCGTCAAGGCGGGCGACTTCGCCGCCCCGGCCGGGCAGCCGGACAAGGCGGCGGCGCGCTAGCCGCCGGCCTCAGGCGAGCTCGTCGTAGCGGATTTCGAGGACGTCGAGCTCCTCGACCCCGGCAGGGGTACGGAGCAGCACCCGGTCGCCTTCGCGCGCCCGGAGCAGCGCCTTGGCGATGGGCGAGATCCAGGACACGCGGCCGCGCGCCGGGTCGGCCTCATCGACGCCGACGATGCTGACGGTGCGCTCGTTGCCGTCGCGATCGGCATAGGTGACGGTAGCGCCGAAATAGACGCGGTCGTGGTCCTTGCCGGTGTTGTCCACGATTTCGGCGAGCTCCAGCCGCTTGGACAGGAAGCGGATGCGCCGGTCGATCTCGCGCAGGCGCCGTTTGCCGTAGATGTAGTCGCCGTTCTCGGACCGGTCTCCGTTGCTCGCGGCCCAGGCGATGGTCTCGACCAGCTTGGGGCGTTCGACCTCCCACAGCTGGGTGAACTCGTCCTTGAGCCGCTTGTAGCCCGCCGGGGTGATGTAGTTCTTCCCGGTCGGCAGCGCCTCGTCCTCGGCTTCCGGGGCGAGGTCGAGGTCGTCGTCGGCGCCGTCGATTTCTTTGGTGAAGGCTTTGCTCATAGCGGTGGAATATGATAGCGCTCTCGCCGCCGCGAAAAGCACCGGACGACCGGAACCACTTCGCTTGGACGTCTGCCAAAGCTGTACGTTCGAAACGCTAGGAGGGAATTGATGCTGAAGAACAAGACGCTGGCGATCGCCCTCGCCGCGACGCTCGGGGCCGGAGCGCTCGGCAGCCATATGGGCGGTGTGGGCGTGGCCCATGCCGCGCCGGAGGCGACCACCAGCCGGGGTCTGCCCGATTTCTCCTACCTCGTCGAAACCCAGGGACCGGCCGTCGTCAACATCACGGTCACCCAGCGCCGTCGGCAGAGCGCCGAGCAGTTGCCCTTCCGGCCGGGCGATCCGATGTACGAGTTCTTCCGCCGCTTCCAGATCCCGATCCCGGAAATCCAGACGCCGCCGCGCCAGAGCATGGGCTCGGGCTTCATCATCAGCTCCGACGGCTACATCCTGACCAACGCCCACGTCGTGGCCGACGCCAGTGAAGTCACGGTGAAACTCACCGACAAGCGTGAATTCAAGGCCAAGGTGATCGGCAGCGACATGCGCACCGACGTGGCGCTGCTCAAGGTGGACGCCACCAACCTGCCGGTGGTGAAGATCGGCGATCCGGACAAGCTCCGCGTCGGCGAATGGGTCGCCGCGATCGGTTCCCCCTTCGGCCTGGAGAACAGCGTCACCGCAGGCATCGTCAGCGCCAAGAGCCGCTCGCTGCCGGACGGCAGCTACGTGCCTTTCATCCAGACCGACGTGGCGATCAACCCCGGCAACTCGGGCGGCCCGCTGTTCACCATGAACGGCGAGGTGGTCGGCATCAACTCCCAGATCTACAGCCGCACCGGCGGCTACATGGGGCTGTCGTTCTCCATTCCCATCGACGTGGCGATGAAGGTCGCCGACGATCTGCGCAAGTACGGCAAGGTGGAGCGCGGCCGCATGGGCGTCACCATCCAGAGCGTCAACCGCGAGCTGGCCGAATCCTTCGGGCTCGACCGGCCGCGCGGCGCGCTGGTGAGCTCGGTGGAAGCCGGCAGCCCGGCCGAAAAAGCCGGCGTCAAACCCGGCGACATCATCCTTTCGGCCAGCGGCCGCGCGATCGAGGAATCCGCCGACCTGCCGCGCATCGTGGGCGAAACGCGCCCGGGCGAGACCATTCCCATGGAAGTGTGGCGCAACGGCGAAAAGCTGAACATCAAAGTCACGGTCGCCCGCATGCCCGACGACGACCAAACCGCGAGCCCTGAAACGCCGAGCGCCCCGGGCGGCAAACTCGGCATCGCCGTGCGCGCCCTCACCCCCGAGGAACGCAAACAGGCGAAAGTGGACGGCGGCGTGGTGATCGAACGCATCGGCCCCGGTCCGGCCGCCTCGGCGGGCCTGCGCCAGGGCGACGTCATCCTCGCCTTCAACAACGCGCCGGTGAACTCGCCCGAGGACCTCGCCAAACTGACCGCCAAGGCCAAAGGCGTGGTGGCGGTACTGGTCCTGCGCGAGAACTCGCGGATCTACGTGCCCATCACGCTCAAGTGAAGGGCGCGCGGCTTGCGCCGAACCCGCCCCGTCGAGGGCGGGTTTTTTGTGCGCGTCCGCACGATCCGAATGCCGCTCGCCACGACGCCGCAGAGGCGCGCGAAGCGTCCCGTGCACTATGACGTCGCTCGTGTACGCGCGTAAGGAGCGGAACGGATGCCTGGAGGAAACGTCAGGGCCGTTGTGTGACCGGCCATTGGCCGGAGAGGATTTTTTCGGCCCACTGGATGGCGATGATGGTCTTGACGTCGGAAATCCTGCCCTCGCGTACCCATTCCAGCGCCTGCGCATGAGGCAGCCTGAAGGTCTCGAGAAATTCGCCTTCGTCGAGGTTGCGCGCCCCGCTGTCGCGCAAGCCCTGCGCGAGCCACAGTTCGATGTATTCGTTGGAGTAGGCGCAGAGCGGATGGATGGTGGTGAGGCGCGCCCAGCGTTCGGCGTGATAGCCTGTTTCCTCGTAGAGCTCGCGCCGGGCGGTTTCGGCAGTGGTCTCGCCGGGGTCGATCTTGCCCGCGGGAATCTCGATCAGCACGCGTCCGAGCGGATAGCGGTACTGCCGTTCCAGGAGCAGCGTGCCGTCATCGAACATCGGCAGGATCGCCACCGCGCCCGGATGCACGACGTACTCCCGCGCGGCCTCCTTTCCGTCGGGCAGGCGCACTCTGTCGCGCCGCACGTGCAGCAGCGTGCCGTCGTAAACGACTTCGCTGTCGAGCCGATGTTCGGTGAGGTCAAGCCCCTCAAAGCTTAAGTCCCAAAGAAAAAAATGCGGCCCGCACGGGCAGAGAAACGGACAT
>QGUL01000276.1 GCA_003242425.1 Pseudomonadota bacterium
CGGGTGAGCGAGATGGTGGCGGCGGGGCTGCGCTGGCTGCTGCCGCGGCCGCTGTCGCAACGCGTCAACACGCGCCTCGGCCACTACGCGCTGCTGCTGCTGTGCGTGGCGTTCCTGCTCGCCGCCGTGCTCGGCGCGGTGTACTCCCTCTCCGCCGCGCACCTGGACGAGCACGGCGCGTCGGTGCTGGCGCGCGCCTTCATAAACGCCTTCGTCGCGCTCTTCACCCTCTCAGCGGTGGCCGGCTGGTGGGTCGTGCTCGGCGCCGAGAGCCGCCGCGTCGCGCAGGAGGAATCGAACCGGCAGAACCAGCTCCTGATGCGCGAGATCGAAGCGCACGCCCGCACCGACGCCGCGCTGCAACGCGCCAAGGAACAGGCCGAAACGGCCAACCGCGCCAAGACCCGCTACGTCACGGGCATCAGCCACGAGCTGCGCACGCCGCTGAACGGCATCCTCGGCTACGCGCAAATCCTGCTGAAAGACCCGGACATCCCGCCGCACCGGCGCGAGGCCATTGCCGTCATCCAGCGCAGCGGCGAGCACCTGCTGAGCCTGATCGACGGCCTGCTCGACATTGCCCGCATCGAGGCCGGCAAACTGCGGCTCGACCGCAGCGAGCTGCGCTTCGCAGACTTCCTGCAGGACGTCGTCACGCTCACCCGCCTGCAGGCCGAGAGCAAGGGGCTGGAGTTCCGCTTCCTCGTCAAAGGCAAGCTGCCGGAGGTGGTGCACGCCGATCCCAAGCGCCTGCGCCAGATCCTCATCAACCTGCTCGCCAACGCGGTGAAGTTCACCGAACGCGGCTCGGTCACGTTCGCCGTCGAATACCGGCGCGAGATCGCGCGCATCGAGATCGCCGACACCGGCATCGGCATTCCCGCCGAGGACCTGGAGCGCATCTTCCTGCCCTTCGAGCGCAGCGGCGCCTCGCGCATGAACCAGGCGCCGGGCACGGGCCTGGGTCTCACCATCACCCAGATGCTCACGAAGCTCATGGGCGGGGAAATCTCGGTGACGAGCGAAGTCGGCAAGGGCAGCACCTTCACGCTGCGGCTCTATCTGCCTGCGGTCGCCTCGCCCACGCACGCGCTGCGGCCGCACCGCGACATCGTCGGCTACGAGGGGCGCCGCCGGCGCATCCTGGTGGTGGACGACCAGATCACGCACCGCCAGCTTCTGGCCGCCCTGCTCAGCCCGCTCGGTTTCGAGGTGAGCGAAGCGGCGAGCGGCCAGGAATGCCTGCGCACCGCGGCGGCAATGGACTTCGACGCCATCCTGCTCGACGTGGCGATGCCGGAGATGGACGGCTGGACCACGGCGAAACGCCTGCGCGCCGAACAGCGCCGCCACACGCCGATCATCATGCTGTCGGCCAACGCCTTCGACAACACCTCGTTCAAGCGCGCCGAAATCGGCTTCGACGATTTCATCGTCAAGCCGGTGCTGGAATCGGAGCTGCTCTCATCGCTGAAGCTGCACCTGGGCCTGGAGTGGATCTACGAGGAACGTCCGCCGCAGCCGGAGCGCAAGCCCGCGCAGGCCGGAACGCTCGTCTGGCCCGACAGCGCGCAACTGCACGAACTGAAGAAGCTGGGCGAGATGGGCTACGTCAAAGGCATCCACCGCAAGCTCGACGAGCTGGAGCAGGCCGATGCACGGCTTGCGCCCAGCGTGCAGACGCTGCGCCGGCTGATCAAAGGTTTCCGCATCGACGAATATCTGCGCATCCTGGAGGAACGAGTCCATGGTCAATGAAACGAGACGGGGCATCGTGCTGGTGGTGGACGATGTCCCCGAGAATCTGGCGGTGCTGTGCGACACCCTGGACGAGGCGGGCTATATCGTGACGGTGGCGACCGACGGCCCGTCCGCCTTGCAGCGGCTGCAGCACGTGACGCCCGACGCGATCCTGCTCGACGCCGTCATGCCCGGCTGGGACGGCTTCGAGACCTGCGCGCGCATCAAGGCCGATCCGCGCTGGTCGCACATCCCGGTGCTGTTCATGACCGGGCTCACCGAGACCGAGCACGTCATCAAGGGTTTCAAGGTCGGCGGCGTGGACTACGTGACCAAGCCGCTCAATCCCGCCGTGGTGGTGGCGCGCGTGGACGCGCACATCGCGACGGCGCACATGATCGGGCAGGCGCGCGAAGTCGCCGATCTCGCGGGCCACGCGGTCGTGGTGCTGCGCAAGGACCTGTCGCTGTCCTGGTGCACACGCCGGGCGCGGAACTGGCTGCAGGAGTACGTGCCCGGCGCGCTGGGCGAGGAGACGCGCTGGCCGCCGGCGCTGCGCGAATGGCTCGCGCAGGCGATTCCCGGCGGCAACGCTTCCTCCCCGGCGCCCTACCACATCAAGCGCGAGAGCCGCACGCTCACCCTGCACGTGCTCGGACAGGTGGAGGCGAATCAGTACGTCCTCATGCTGCAGGAACGGGCGGACGCGCAAGCCGCGACCGCCAGCTACAACCTCACCCAGCGCGAGCTGGAAGTGCTGACCTGGCTCGCCAAGGGCAAGACCAACCGCGACATCGCCGAAATCCTGGGCATGAGCCCGCGCACGGTGAACAAGCACCTGGAGCACATCTACGTGAAGCTCGGCGTGGAGACGCGCACGGCGGCCGCGGCCATCGCGCGCGAGCGGGCGGTCACGTCGTAGGCACGGCCGGTCGCACGGGCCCGGCGGGCGAGCCTGCGCGGAGGGATACAATAGCCGGGTGATTCTTGGCGGCGCCGTCCGGCGCCGCGCTTCGATCCCCGGATACGCATGCCCGACAAAACGCAGGACGTCATCGCCATCCGCGGTGCGCGTCAGAACAATTTAAAGAACCTCAGCCTCGACATCCCGACCAATCAGCTCATCGTCGTCACCGGCGTCTCGGGCTCGGGCAAGTCTTCGCTGGTTTTCGACACGCTCTACGCCGAGGGCCAGCGCCGCTACGTCGAGACCTTCTCGCCTTACGCGCGCCAGTTCCTCGACCGCCAGGACCGGCCGCAGGTCGATGCCATCGAAGGCATCCCGCCCGCCATCGCCATCGACCAGACCAACCCGGTACGCACCTCTCGTTCCACAGTCGGGACGATGACGGAGCTGAACGACCACCTGAAGCTGCTCTTCGCGCGCACGGCGAAGCTCTATTGCCGCCGCTGCGCGCGGCCCGTTCAGCGCGACACCGCGGACAGCATCTACGCCGATCTGCAGCGGCGCACCGCCGAAGCGGGCGATCCGCGCCTGCTGGTGGTCTTCCCGGTCGAGGTTCCGGCGAACTTCAGCGCGGACGAAGTCAAGCAGCTCCTGGAGCGGCAGGGCTACACGCGCCTGCATTCGGAAAGCGGCCGGCGGCTGGAAGTCGTGCAGGACCGCTTCCGCTTCGGCAACGCCGAGCGCGCGCGGGTGATCGATGCGCTGGAAGCGGCGCTGCGCGTGGGCCAGGGCCGCGTCTCGATCTATGTGGTCGACGACGAAGGCACGGCCAAGGACTGCTGGCGCTACAGCTCGGACCTGCATTGCGCGCATTGCGACATCCATTATTCCGACCCCACGCCCTCGCACTTCTCCTTCAA
>QGUL01000277.1 GCA_003242425.1 Pseudomonadota bacterium
CCTTTTGGCGGGAGGGTTTGGTTTTTTTAAAAGACAGGGGGTTGGGATTACACCGGATACGGGGGTGGCTTGGGCAATAAGTTCGCACGGCGGCTGGTGTCCGAGATCATCGGCGTCGGCGTGGAGCGCGGCGAGACGCGCGGCGGCGTGAAACAGGATCAACTCGGTATTTCCCGCAACGTTGAGATCGAAATCGACAAGAACGGCGATTGGAAGCCCAAGGGCGTATTGACGGGGGAGAAGGCCGAGCGTGCCAAGGGCACGCGACCGGCGGAAGTCAACCATGGCAGCATCCTCGTAGGCGTCGACGTGGAGTACGTCGACGAGGAGATCGGGGGGCAGTATGTGCGGCGCCGGGTTCCTTTGCGCGGAGGCGTCACCTGCGACTACGCGCTGCAAACCAGTGTGATTTCCCTTGCCGGTTTGCGGCGCCTGCGCTTCCCGATCGGCGCGAATGCAACGCCCGAACAGGACGACGCTGCGCGTGCGGTGCTCTGCGCGATGGGCCTGCTGGCGGTGGCGGCTTCACGTGAGCGCGGTTACGCATTGCGTTCGCGCTGCGATCTGGTGCCCGACGGCATTGCCCCGGTGGAAGTCGTGCACTGCGACGGTTCGGTGCAGTCCTTCTCGCTCGATGGCGCCGGTGCGATCGCGCTCTACCGCGAGGCGGTCGAAGCGGCCAAAAAGGCGGGCCTGCCGTGGCGCGCGGAACCGTTGCGCCTCAAGCCGCAGGCGAAGCTCGTCAAGCTCATCGAGCTCAGCCGGGTCGCGGCGCAAGGCGGGGAGTGAACCATGTTCGCCATCGAAGTCGAGTATCTGCTCGGACGGGCGGTGGCAACGGACAGCACTCGCCGCGACCTGGCGGAATGGCCGCCGCACCCGCAACGGCTGTTTTCTGCGTTGGTGGATGCCTATGGCGACGACCCGGATGACGCGGACGCGGCCGACGCGCTGCGGTGGCTGGAGTCGCTTGCCCCACCGCAACTCTATGTGAGCCTTGGAGAAGAAGCGTTCTACCGGCGCGTGACCAAATATTTCGTTCCCGTGAACGATGAGTTGCCGAAGCGTTTGTCGGCTGCGCCGCTGGTCGAACAGCGCAAACGTCAGGAGCGTTACTTTCCTGCAGTGATGCCCTGCAATCCGCGCGTGCAATTCCTCTGGCCGGATGCGACGCCGGACGCGAGGATCGAGCGTGCGCTGACGACGCTGATGCAGCGCGTGCACTATCTCGGCCATAGCAGCTCGCTCGTCCGTGTGGCGCCTGCTCGCGTACCGTTGTCGCCTTCTTTGGTGCCCGCTTCGCAGGGCGAACTGTTGCTGCGCGTGCCCGGACCTGGACGGTTTGACCGCTTGCGCCAGGTGTACGAGTTGCGGCGCGAAGATTCCACTGTCCAGCCGCCGCGCGGCGCAGAGGTCTGGTATCGGCGCGCGGGTGCTCAACGCCCCTGCGGCCCCTTCGGATCGGGCATTGTGGTGGCGATCCAGGACGGTCCGCCGGTGGATCTGGTCGCGACCGCGCCGGTGATCGACCGCTTGCGCGACGCGCTGCTTGCGCAGCTTTCGGCCGACATCCCCGAAATCCTGAGCGGACATCAGGAGAGCGGGGCGCCGGCGCTGCAGCCCCATCTGGCGTTATTGCCGCTTGCCAATGTGGGTTATCCCTATTCCGACGGCACGCTGAAGGGTTTCGCCGCCGTGCTGCCGCGCCACGCGGACGAGCGCGTGCGCACACGGCTGCTGCTGGCTTTGCAGAGCGTTCGGGAGCTGCTGCTCGGCAAGCTGGGCGTGTTGAAGCTCGACGTTCTGCCGCAGGGCGAAACGCCGCGTCTTGCGTCGCTGCGCTTCGATGCACGCTACCGCAGGCCCGCGCGGGTATGGGTGTCCGTCACGCCGGTCGCGTTGAGCAGGCATCCGAAGCCCAACAAGGGGCTCACGGAGGCGGACATCATCGCGCAGGACGTGGAGCGGCTGGGGTTGCCGCGACCGCGGGACATCGGCGTGGGCATGGTTTCCGCCGTGCGCGGCGCACCCAGAGCGATGGAATTCATGCGCGGAAACTTGAAGCAACTGGAAGGCCGGCTGCTGCGGCACGTGCGCATCGAGTTCGACGAGAAGGTCGAAGGGCCGCTTCTGGTGGGGGCCGGCCGGTTCATGGGCTTCGGCCTGTGTCTGCCGCTCGAGGGGAGGGAGCGATGAAGGCGGAGGATTTCAGCGCCTATTTCCAGGCCCTGCACGGCAAGCCGCCGTTTCCCTGGCAGGCGGCGCTCGCTGCACAGGTATGCAGGGAAGACCGTTGGCCGGAGGTCATCGATCTGCCGACCGGCGCTGGCAAAACGGCATGCCTCGATGTCGCGATCTTTCATCTTGCGCTTCGTGCGTACGAGGGAAGACCGAGCCGGGCGTCGCGCCGGATCGTGTTCGTCGTTGACCGGCGCATCGTGGTGGACGAGGCGGCGGAGCGTGCCAAATCCATCCAGCAAAAGCTGGAGTCGGCGCAAACCGGCATTCTGCAAGAGGTGGCGAAAGCTTTGCTCAGTCTCGGCGGCGACTCGCCGCTGCAGGTGATGACACTGCGGGGCGGCATGCCGCGCGAACGCAGTCTGGTTCGCGATCCCTGCCAGCCCACGGTGGTGCTCTCGACCGTCGACCAGATCGGCTCGCGCTTGCTGTTCAGAGGCTACGGCGTGAGCGGTTATGCCCAGCCCATGCATGCGGGTTTGTTCGCATTCGACACCCTGCTGCTTCTCGACGAGGCGCATCTGTCGGAGCCCTTCCTGCAGACGGTGGAAGGCATCCGCAGGGAGCAGGGGCGTGCGCTCACGCAATGGGGCGAAGGTGGCCCGCGCCTGATCGGTATCGTGCAGTTGACCGCCACGCCGCGGACAACGGCCAGATTCGGGCTGGGTGAGGCTGACTATCGCGACCTCACGCTTGCGCGCCGCCTCGACAGCTCGAAGCCGGCGCGACTGCTGGAAGTGCCCGACCGCAAGAAGCTCGTGGACCAGCTGGCGGATCTGGTCCTGGAAGGGTTGAGCGCGCTGCCGGCCGACCGGGAGCAGCCGCGCATCGCTGCGGTGGTGAACCGTGTTTCGACCGCGCGCGAGCTGTACGCCCAGCTGGAGGCGCGCCTGAAGGGGCGCGCGATGCTGCTGCTGCTGACCGGCAGGTCGAGGCCGCTCGAGCGCAACCGGCTGCTCGACCAACACAGATCCTTGCTCAAAGCGCAGGCCGAGCCGCGGCCGGGCGAGCGGCCGATTATCGTGGTCGCGACCCAGACGATCGAAGTCGGCGCGGATTTCGATTTCCACGCGCTGTACACCGAAGCCGCCAGTTACCAGGCGCTCAAACAGCGGTTCGGGCGGCTGAACCGGCTGGGCGTGCATGAACGGGTATCGGCCGCGATCGTGCTGTGCCTCAAAGGCGCGGACGATGATCCCGTTTACGGACGCACGCTGCTCGCCACGTGGAGCCATCTCGTCGCGCACGCGACCAAGACTGCCGACGGCGTGGCGGGGGTTGTCCCGGGGATTGGAGCGGCGACGCCGGGAACGGCGGGAGGAGAGG
>QGUL01000278.1 GCA_003242425.1 Pseudomonadota bacterium
CTCATGCGTATCGTAATCATCGGACAACAGGACTTCGGCAAAGCCGTGCTCGAAGCTTTCCTGGCCCGCGGCGATGAAGTCGCCGCCGTGTTCTGCGCGCCCGAGAAGGAAGGCGCGAAGGCTGACCCGCTGAAGACCGCAGCGCTGGAGAAAGGTCTGAAGGTCTATCAACTGCCCTCGCTGAAGAGCCCTGAGGCCCTGGAAGCGATGAAGCAGTGCAATGCCGATATCGGCATCATGGCCTACGTGCTGCAGTTCGCGCCGCAGGAGTTCGTCAACATTCCGAAGCACGGCACGATCCAGTACCACCCCTCGCTGCTGCCGAAGTACCGCGGCCCGAGTTCGATCAACTGGCCGATCGCCAAGGGCGACACCAAGACCGGTCTGACGATCTTCCGTCCGACCGACGGCCTCGACGAAGGTCCGATCATCCTGCAGAAGGAAACCGAAATCGGTCCGGACGACACGACCGGCTCCGTGTACTTCGAGCGTCTGTTCCCGATGGGCGTGCAGGCGATGCTGGAAGCGGCCGACCTGGTCGTGGCCGGCAAGCACCAGGAAATCCCGCAGGACGAGAGCCAGGCCTCGTACGAAGGCTGGATGCGCGCGGCCGAGTCGAAGCTCAACTTCGCCAATCATATCGATCAGGTCTACAACCTGGTTCGTGCGTGCAACCCTGCTCCCGGCGCCTGGACGACCTTCAACGGCAAGAAGATCCAGTTCTACGACGCGCGCAAAGAAGTGTTCCGCACCTTCGGCGGCGTCAAGGGCAAGATCGGCGAAGTGTCGGAAATCACCGACGAAGCCATCTTCATCACCTGCCAAGGCGGTCGTCTCAAAGTGATGCGCGCCAAGGGCGAGGACACCAAGAAAATGGCGGCGCCCGAACTGGCGGCTCAGCTCGGGATCACCGTCGGCACGATCCTCGGCAGCTAACAGCCAGGCCAGGCTGAGAAGAAAAGCCCCGCTCAGGCGGGGCTTTTTGTTTAGGAATAGGGCTTGTTGCACTTGGGGGAAATTTGACGAAATTCCTACCGGGAGCCAAGAATGAAAATTATGCTGCTAGCGCTCACCACAGCGGCTTAAAGTCCCGGTGTTATGCATACCGGGTACTCGGCGCACAGGTAATCGCGAGGCGGCCGGCTGACTTCATACGGTGCGCCGTGGAAAGCGTCCACGCGGGCGTACTTCAGATGGATTTGAGTCAAGCGCTCGAAATAGCAAGTTGCACCGATCCCGGCATGGTCCGGTCGCACAACGAGGATTCCGTGGCGGCCGACGCGGCGAACGGCCTGGTCGTGCTCGCCGACGGCATGGGCGGCTACAACGCCGGCGAGGTGGCCAGCGGCATCGCCACGGCGGTCATCACCACCGAGTGGCAGCACGCCTTGCTGGAACGACCGCTGCACACCATCGACCCTACCCACCGCATGGCGCTGCTGCAGCGTTTGCTGGTCGAGCAGATCGCCAAGGCCAACGGATCGATCTACCAGGCTGCGCAAACGCAGGCGCAATACGCCGGTATGGGCACCACCCTGGTGGCCGCGATCTTTTACGACAACCGCGTGACCGTCGCCCACATCGGCGATTCGCGGCTCTACCGTCTGCGCGGGAACAAGCTGGAGCAGCTCACCAAAGACCATTCCCTCTTGCAGGAGCAGATCGATAGCGGCATGCTCACTGCCGAACAGGCCAAGTTCTCGCAGAACAAGAATCTGGTGACGCGCGCGCTGGGCATCGAAGCCTATGTCGAACCGGAAGTCGCCGAATTCCAGACACGGCCCAACGACATTTACCTGCTGTGCTCGGACGGCCTCAACGACATGGTCTCGGACGCCGATATCGCGATGACCCTGCGGACGCTCTCTAACGATCTGCGCCTGGCTGCACAGCAGCTGGTCCAGCTGGCGAACGACAACGGAGGGCGCGACAATATCTCCGTGATTCTCGTCAGGATCGTGCGCGACTACGCGGCGACGCGCAGCTGGCGGGACCGGCTCTTCGGTTGGATGAAATAGCGGGTTCTGCGCCCGGTCGGAGGAGACAAGGATCGCCTCATGGCAAAACTGATCTTGAGCATGGACGGGCTCGTCCTCAAGGAAATCCCCTTGACCAAGGAACGGACGACCATCGGACGTAAACCGCACAACGACATCCAGATCGACAATCTGGCCGTGAGCGGCGAGCATGCCGTCATCGTCACGATCCTGAACGATTCCTTCCTCGAGGATCTGGGGAGCACCAACGGCACCCTGGTCAACGGCCGGCCGATCAAGAAGCACTTCCTGCAGCACAACGACGTCATCGAGCTCGGCAAGTACAAGCTCAAGTACGTGAACGAGGTGGCCGTGCCGAACAAGGCCACCGAGGATTTCGAGAAGACGATGGTGCTGCGGCCGAACGCCGTGCCGCCTGCTCCTTCGCTCTCTGCGGTGAATGCCGAGACGGTCGACACGGCGGTCGCGCCGCCTGACACCCCCGCGATCACCATTTCGCAGCCCATCCGTCCGCTGACCGAATCGCAGACGCTGCGGCTGTCCACCTCCCAGCCCACGGTTCCGGTATCCCCGGCGCCGGGCGCGGGTGTGGCGAGCCAGGCGGCAGAGGAGGGCGTCGCGACTCTCCAGGTGCTCACCGGCAGCGCCGCCGGGCGCGAGCTGGCCCTGACCAAGGCACTGACCACCATCGGCGCCACCGGCAAGCAGGTGGCGGTCATCACGAGGCGGCCCCAGGGCTATTTCATCACCCACGTCGAGGGGGACCAATTCCCCATCGTCAACGGCAAGCCCATCGATGTCCAGGCCCATCCGCTCAAGGATCACGACATCATCGAGCTTGCCGGGGTCAAAATCGCATTCTTCCAGAAAAGCTGAGGCGGGGCTGACGGCGCGCCGACACGGATGTTGCGCGCCGCAACATTGTTCCTTAGTCCGGATACCCGGCTGCGCTATCGTTGACCATTTGCGAGCCGACGGCTCGCCATCTCTGACCTTATCGATCGCCCTTATTCATGCGCTTGCGCGTACTCGGATGCAGTGGCGGGATCGGCGGCAGCCACTTGGGCACCACCCCTTTTCTGGTGGGATCCCGCATCCTGATCAACGCCGGCCCTGGTTTTGGGGCCCTTCAGTGGGCGGGCGGTCCGGGCTTCGACCACGTGTTCCTCACGCATTCCCATCTGGACCATATCGCCTCGATCCCCTTCATGCTCGACACGGTCGGCCAGCTGAGGGAGCGGCCGATGACGGTGTACGCGCTGCCCGAGACGATCGACGCGCTGCAGCGGCACATCTTCAACTGGACGGTGTGGCCGGATTTCACCGCCATTCCCAACCGCGTCGCGCCTGTGCTCCGCTACGAGCCCATCGCGGAGGGCCAGACGGTTATGCTGGGCGGTCGCCGGATCACTGCGCTGCCGGCCAACCACGTCGTGCCGGCGGTGGGCTATCACCTGGACAGCGGGACGGCCAGCCTGGTCTACACGGGAGACACGACCACCAATGACCGTCCTGTCTTTTTTACAATCCCCAGACCCACCAA
>QGUL01000279.1 GCA_003242425.1 Pseudomonadota bacterium
GCACGTGCACCGCGTCGTAGGAATAGGGCGAGTAGATCTGCACCGGGGCGTTGAACTTCTCCTGATAGCGTTTGGCGAACTCGGGCCCCTTGGGCATCTTCTCCAGCGGCAGGCCCGTCTGCGAACAATAGGCGCCTTCGGCCGCCTCGCCCGCCAGCTTGATGAATTCCGGCGAGCAGCCGCCGTCGCCGGACATGAACTTGGCGTCGATGCCCAGCTGCCGCATCTGCTTGACCATCGGACCGGCCTGCGCATCCATGCCGCCGTAGAACACCACGTCCGGCGCGCGACCCTTGATGCTGGTCAGGATGGCACGGAAGTCGGTGGCGTTGTTGTTGGTGAATTCGCGCGCGACGATCTCGGCCCCCGCTTCACGCGCCGCTTTCTCGACCTGATCGGCCAGGCCCTGGCCGTAGGCGGTGCGGTCGTCGATGATCGCCACCTTCTTCGCGCCGAGTCCGCGTACGGCGTACGCGCCCAGCACCGAACCCTGCTGGATGTCGTTCGCCATCACGCGGAACGTGGTGGCGAAACCCTGCAGCGTGTAGGTGGGATTGGTGGCCGAAGGCGAAACCTGCGGAATGCCTGCGGTGGCGTAGATCTGCGAAGCGGGAATGGTGGTGCCGGAATTGAGATGGCCGACCACGCCGGCCACCCCCGCGTCCACCAGCTTCTGCGCGACGACGGTCGCGGTCCGCGGATCGGCCTGGTCGTCCTCGCCGAGCAGCTCGATCTTCAGCGTCTTGCCGCCGATCTTGAGCTTCTGCGCGTTGAGATCCTCGACGGCGAGCCGCGCGCCGTTCTCGTTGTCCTTGCCGAGGTGGGCGATGTTGCCCGTGAGCGGGGCGACATGACCGATGACGACCCGAATCTCGTCCGCATCGGCCGCACCGGCGGGTGCGCCTTCCTGACCCTGGCCGCAGCCGTGGAGCGCGCTCACACCTGCGATGGCGAGCGCGGCAGCGATGAAACGCGTTTGCATTGGACCTCTCCGGTAGGGTTGTAGCGGACGCCAAAGCGCGGTCGATTATGGGGAGCCCGTTTCGACGTTGTCAATTTGCAACTGCGTCCACCATCTTCTTTGTCAATGCATGCGCCGCACACAAAAAGCCCCGCGCGAAGCGGGGCTGGCGGGCGCAGTCTCCGGGCTCACTTGAGCGACAGGATGTGCTTCACCATCGCGCGGATGTCTTCGTCCTTCACGTGCGCGTTGGGCGGCATCGGCACCTGGCCCCACACGCCCGAGCCGCCTTTCTTGACCTTCTCGACCAGCTTGGCTTCGGCGTCCTTCTGGCCGCGGTATTTGTTGGCGACGTCCTTGTAGGCCGGACCGACCAGCGGCTTATCGACGGCGTGACAGGCGGTGCAGCCGCTCGACTTCAGCAGTTCCTCGGGGGAGGCGGCCGCTGCCGTGCCGCTCCAGAGCGCGGCACACAGCGCGCCGGCGGCGATCGCGGGGATCATTGCTCTCATTGTTTGAAGCTCCTGCTCAGGTTGCACACAAAAAAGCCGATGCTACTGGATTTGGCCGGACTGCAGTACCGCCCGCAGCGATTCGGGCGATGCGACCGGGGCCAGACAAGTCATCCCGCGGCAGACGTAGGCCGCGACGCCCGCCTCCGGCAGCGGCTGCGCCAGCGCGGGCGGCAGGGCCTGCGTCTCGCCCCGGGGCGCGAGCATCAACGTCTCCGGCCGATACTCGCGCGCGAATTCCGCCTGCCAGGCGGCGACGGCCGCCGCATCGCCGCGCAGCACGACCAGCGACGGCGGCGTCAGATGCTCTTCCAGGGCCATGAGCAGGCTCGCACAACCCACCGGCTGTTCTTCCATATATCGGTAGAAGGCGCCCAGGGCGCGCGCCGCGGCATCGAGGTAGCGCGTCTCGCCGGTCAGATGGCCAAGCCGCTGGAGTGCGAACGCCGCGATGCCGTTGCCGGCCGGCATGGCGCTGTCGTGCATGGGTTTGGGACGGTGGAACAAGGCCTCGTGGTCGTGGCTGGTGAAATAGAAGCCGCCGCGGGCCTCGTCCTCGAAATGTTCGAGCAAGCCTTCGGCGAGCGCACGACCGAATTCCAGGTCCTCGCTGCGGTAATCGGTCTGGAGCAGCTCCACCACCGCCGCGAGCAGGAAAGCGTAGTCGTCGAGATAGGCGTTGAGATGCGCCCGTCCGTCCTTGTAGGCGGCAAGCAGCCGCCCGTCCCGCCACAGCGTCGAGCGGATGAAGTCGAGCGCGCGCCGCGCCGAGGCGAGCCATGCCGGTTCGCCGAATACGCTCGCCGCATGCGCCATGCCTTCGATCATGAGCGCGTTCCAGCTCGTGAGAATCTTCTCGTCGCGCCCCGGCCGCACTCGCGTTTCGCGGGTGGCCAGCAGTTTCGCACGCGCGCTCGCCAGGCGTGACGCGCAGGTCGAAGGATCGAGATCGAGCCGCCGGGCGACCTGCTCGAGCGGCTGCATCACGCGCAGATGCCAGGCGCGGTCCTCGAAATTGGCCGGCAGGTCGAGCCCGTAATACTTGGAGGCGACGTCGTATTCCGCGTCGCTCAAGAGCGCCGCGACCTGCGCCGGCGACCAGAGGTAGTACCGGCCTTCCTCGCCCTCGGAATCGGCGTCGATCGAGGCGTAATAGCCGCCTTCGGGCGCCTGCATTTCGCGCATCGCCCAGGCGGCGGTTTCGCGCACCACCTCCGCGAAGCGCGCGTCCCGGGTCAGACACCAGGCGTCGGCGTACAGACGCAGCAGCGGACCGTTGTCGTAGAGCATCTTCTCGAAATGCGGAATGGTCCAGGTCGCGTCCACCGCGTAGCGGTAGAAGCCGCCGCCCAGATGATCGTAGATGCCGCCTTCGGCCATCTTGCGCAGCGTGAGCAGCACGAGTTCGCGCGCATCGTCGTCGCCGGCGGCCGCGGCGCGGCGCAGCACGAAATTCAGATCGCCCGGATGGGGGAACTTGGGCGCCGTACCGAAGCCGCCCTGCTCGCGATCCATATTGGCTTTGAGCGTGTCGAGCGCCACGTCGAGCAGGATGGAGGAAAAGGCATCGGCAGCGGCCGTCTCCTCCGGTTCCAGCTGCCGGAACGCGGCCTGGATCTGCGCGCCGCGCTGCGCGAGCTCCTCGGCATGCTCGGCGTAATAGGCCGCCACCCGCTCCAGCAGTTGCACGAATCCCGGCAGACCGTGACGCGTTGTCTTGGGAAAATAGGTGCCCACGAAGAAGGGCACCTGCTCGGGCGTGAGGAATGCGGTGAGGGGCCAGCCGCCCGGCCGCCGGTTGAAGAGCAGATGGGCGGTCTGATAGATGTGATCGATATCGGGCCGCTCTTCGCGATCCACCTTGATGTTGACGAACAGCCGGTTCATCACCGCCGCGACCGCCGGGTCCTCGAAGGATTCGTGCGCCATCACGTGGCACCAGTGGCAGGCCGAGTAGCCGATGGAGAGGAGAATGGGCTTGCGCTCGGCGCGCGCTCTCTCCAGCGCCTCGGGACCCCAGGGATACCAGTCGACGGGATTGGCGGCGTGCTGCAGCAG
>QGUL01000280.1 GCA_003242425.1 Pseudomonadota bacterium
GCGTTGTTCGAGGCGCCGCCGCCGCAGGCGTAGAGCTCGGTAGAGCCGGGGCAGAAGCGTCGCAAAGCATCGGCGATCGTCGCGGCCGTGAGCTCGAGCAGGGTGGCCTGCACATCGGCGGGGTCGTGGCGCTCGGGCGCGAAGCGCGCCAGCCACGCCTCGTGGAAATCGTCCCGCCCCGTGCTCTTGGGCGGATGAAGGCTGAAATAGGGATCGGCCAGCATCTGCTCGAGCAGTGTTTCGATCACCGTGCCGCTCGCCGCCCATGCGCCCTCGGCGTCGTAAGGCGTGCCGCGATGGCGCATGCACCACATGTCGAGCAGCAGGTTGCCCGGTCCGGTATCGAAACCGATCACCGTCCCCCGTGCCGGCAGGTAAGTGATGTTCGCGATGCCGCCGATGTTGACGATCGCCCGATCGACGCCGGGCGCGCGGAAACAGCCGGCGTGGAAAGCGGGCACCAGCGGCGCGCCCTGGCCGCCGGCGGCGATGTCGCGCATGCGGAAATCGGCCACCACGGCGATTCCCGTGCGTTCGGCGACGAGCGCCGGCTGAAGGAGCTGCACCGTATAGCCGCAGTCCGGGCGGTGACGGATGGTCTGGCCGTAGCAGCCGATCGCTGCGATTGCCCGGGCGCCGAGTCCGGTTTGCGCCAACAGCTCGCATACCGCATCGGCGTACAGACCGCTGATGGTGCGCGCGAGCATCGCGCCGCGATGGATTTCGTCGGCCCCGGAAGTGTTGAGCGCGAGCGCCTCGGCGCGTACCGCTTCGGGATAGGGAAGGAAGCAGGTCGCACGCACCGCGGGCCGGGCGGCGGAGAAGTCGACCAGCGCTGCATCGACGCCGTCGAGACTGGTTCCCGACATCAGGCCGATGTACAGCTCGCTCACGAGAGCATCAGTCGATCGAGGCGACGCGCACGTCCCTGAGAAAATCCAGGTGCGCGAGATACGGGCGCACCTGTTCCTGGAAGGCGCGCATTTCGCTGGCGGGAATGGGATTGGACGAGGGCATCGTGACCTTCAGCGGGTTGCGATGCACGCCGTTGACGTGGAATTCGTAATGGAGGTGGGGGCCGGTCGCCCAGCCGGTCGCGCCGACGTAACCGATGGTCTGGCCCTGTTCGACGCGCGCACCGCGGCGGATGCCGCTCGCGAAACCCTTCATGTGCGCATACAGCGTGGTGATGCCGTTGGGGTGCCGCAGGATGACGGTGTTGCCGTACCCGTTCTTCTGCCCCACGAATTCCACCACTCCGTCGGCCGTCGCGCGGATGCGCGTCCCGGCCGGCGCGGCGTAATCCACGCCTTTGTGCTGCCGCCACTGCTTGAGGATCGGATGGAAACGCATCGAGAAAGCCGAAGTCACCCGCGAAAACTCCAGCGGGGAGCGCAGGAAGGCCTTGCGCAGGCTCTTGCCCTCGGGCGTGTAATAGGAGCCGCGGCCGGTGCTGTCCTCATACCAGGTGGCCCGGTATACGCGGCCGTTGTTGACGAACTCCGCCGCCAGCACGCGCCCGGAGCGGATGGGCTGGCCGCCGTGGTAATACATTTCGTAGACCACCGCGAAGCGGTCGCCGCGCCGCAGGTCGCGATGGAAATCGATTTCGCCGCTGAAGATTTCCGCCACTTGCGTGGCGATACTGTCCGGCAGCCCGGCAGCGTCGGTCGATGCGAAGAGCGAGGAGGAAATCGCGCCCGTCGCCATGTGCACCGAGCGCGTGAGCGGGATCTGTTCCTCGAACTCGACGAATTCGTCGCCCTGGCGCTTCAGGCCGACGACCCGGTCCTGGGTGGTGAACAGGCGTAGCAGGTAGAGATCGCCGTCGGCATTGGTTTCGGCCTGCGCGCTCATGCCGGGGCCGATCGAACGGAAGAACTGTGCGCCGCCGTTACGCCGTACCAGGGTCGACGCATCCTTGGCGTTGATGCCCAGCCTGGCGAGGAAGGAGGTGAAGGTGTCGCCCCGGACGAAACGCTCCTCGCGCCAGTACACCTCGTCGGCTTGATCGGCCGGCGCCATTTCGCCGAAAGAGAGGGCCAGTTCCTCGACGACGGTCTGCGGATCGATGGGCGGGTTCTCGGATTGCTGCACCGTGCCGAACGCCGTCATGCCGACGAATAGCGCGACGAGGCCGGCAGCGGCCACGCGCAACTTCTTCCGGTCGCGCAAGGCACTGCCCTGAGATAGAATCGAGAACCCTTTTTTCAGCATTGTTTTGAAAAGAAAAGTGCCCGCGAGTCTAACAGAAATCGGGGCGCTTAAGTGTCATAAATGTCGGATATCGAGCAGCAATTAACAATCTTGAAACGCGGCGCCGAGGAGTTGCTCGTCGAGCAGGAGCTGATCGACAAGCTCAAGAGCGGCCGGCCGCTGCGCGTCAAACTGGGGATGGACCCGACGGCTCCGGACCTGCACCTGGGGCACACCGTGGTCCTCAACAAGCTGCGCCATTTCCAGGATCTGGGCCATACCGCGCTGTTCCTGATCGGGGACTTCACCGGCATGATCGGCGATCCTTCCGGCCGCAACGCGACCCGTCCGCCGCTGACGCGCGAACAGGTCGAGGCCAATGCCCAGACCTACCGCGAGCAGGTTTTCAAGATTCTCGACCCGGAACGGACCGAGATCGTCTTCAACTCGACCTGGTGCACCGAACTTGGCGCCGCGGGGCTGATCAGGGTGGCGTCCACATACACCGTGGCACGCATGCTGGAACGCGACGACTTCGCCAAGCGGTTCCGCAACAACCAGCCCATTGCCGTGCACGAACTGTTGTACCCCTTGATCCAGGGCTACGACTCCGTGGCGCTGAAGGCCGATGTCGAACTGGGCGGCACTGACCAGAAGTTCAATCTTCTGGTGGGGCGCGAGCTGCAGAAGCACTACGGCCAGCCTCAGCAGTGCGTGCTCACCATGCCGCTGCTCGAAGGGCTGGACGGCGTACAGAAGATGTCCAAATCGCTGGGCAACTACATCGGCATCACCGAGCCGCCGCAGGAGCAGTTCGGCAAGCTGATGTCGATTTCCGACACCTTGATGTGGCGTTACATCGAATTGCTGTCTTTCGCCTCGCTGGAGATCATCGCCGGCTGGAAGGCGGAGGTCGAGCAGGGGCGCAACCCCCGCGACATCAAGGCCATGTTCGCGAAGGAGATCGTCGCGCGCTTCCACGGTCCGGCCGCCGCCGAAGCGGCGGAGCGGGACTTCGAGGCGCGTTTCCGCCACAACACGGCGCCGGAGAACATGCCCGAAGTGACGCTGCATGCCGCCGAGGGCGGCTTGCCCATCGCGCAGGTGCTGAAGCAGGCCGGGTTGACCGCCAGCACGTCCGAAGCGCTGCGTCTGATCGAGCAGGGCGGCATCAAGCTCGACGGCGAACGGTGAGCGACAAGGGGCTGACCCTGGCGCGCGGCACGAGCGCCGTGGTGCAGGTCGGCAAGCGCAAGTTCGCGCGAGTGACCGTGTGTTGAACGCGCCGACGGCATCATCGTCGGC
>QGUL01000281.1 GCA_003242425.1 Pseudomonadota bacterium
TTCATACCCTGACCGTAGAGCGTCCTTATAGAGTGAGCAAGCTGCTCGGCATCCAACGCGATGACAAAGGCAACGCGATCTATTGAGAACAGATGTTTGACAATTTCCAGCACACGAACTGCATGGGGCGGTCTGCAACGATCAAGCTCATCAATAATAAAGACCAACGGAAGCATCGATTGTTGGCCGTATATTGACTCGGCTATGCTTTTAATTTCTTCCCGGAACGAAGAAATAGATTTCTTTGCCTCTAAGTAAGCATTAATCTGTTCACTCGCAAACCTTTCTGCAGCATCGGCAATCGATTCTTCCGTGAATTCGTTTAGATCAAGCACCCCAGCGGTTGCAACACGTACCGCCGCAGGAACAGCGGTTTTTATGATTTTTTTACCGTAGTTCTTGACCTTTTCGAGTTTGTTTTGCAGTGATTTATCGCCAACGCTTTTAAGTACCTTAAGCTGCTCTTCTGTATCCGTCAGGAGCGCAACAAACGGATCATCAATATAGTCGCTCTCCCATGCATTAAAGCGAACGACCTTGAACCCATTATTTAGCAAGTGAGCATGGAGCATCTTCAGGAAGGTTGTTTTTCCATATCCCCATGGCGCATTCACTGAAATGACGAGAGGATCTGTAGTACTCCCTAAAATATTAGTTAACCCTTCAACGGCATACTTCCGTTCAAGGTTGTCGTTTCTGAATGGATCATCAGGCAGAATCTCGATTTCTGGTATACGCAGCTTCATAGCTTTATCGTTATTCGAACACTAGGATTGGTGACGGTAAACACAAGGCGTTCGGCTTAACTCCAGCACGCCGGAGGTGCCGCCCAAGTTGAGCAATAGTAGTCGAGCAACTCCCATTCATGCCCTTGGCGATTCCGTGTGTATCCCCGTTGTTTTTAATGCCGCGGTATAGCACCCTAACGCATATTCACTCATTAGCGCCTCAAGCGCTCGCTTATACGCAAGTACGCGCCCCGCGCACCTCGCAGCGTCTGCTCGCCCCCTTCGGACGTGACAGCAGCGACGCGTCCGGATGAAATGGACTTCGAAGCCCTTCTTCAGGGCGTCGAGCACGGTCGCGCATGCGCAGACTTCTACGGCAAGGCCGACGATTGCCCACCGCCCGGACGACAATCGTTCCGCACATCGACGACGAGCAGCACATCGCTGGCTTGCAGCGGTTCGCGGCGCAAGCGCAGCTCCCTTCCCGGCTAGTCGAGCTCCCGGTAATTGCGCGCAACCTGTTCCTGGTAGCGCAGCAGAGCGTCGCTCGCCCGTACCGGATAAGGCGGATCGGCCGGTTCGAGGGCGCGCACGTGTGCGGGCAGCCGCTCGATCTGCGCGCGGGCGTAGGCGCGCACCGCTTCGAGCGAAGGCGTGGCATCGGGCAGGCGTCCGCCTTCGCACATCACGGGCCTGAGCAGCGGCCGTCCCGGCAGGGATTCCTCGTAGCGTCCGATGACGTCGTGCGCGTCGCGTCCGTCCGCTTCGACGCGGAACACCTGCTTGCGGCCGGGGTAGACGGGCTTGTCCTTCGCAAGTTTCACGCGTCCGCGGCCGCCGTACTCGGCGAGCTTGTAGGCGATGTCGAGCGAAGGCGCGTCGCTGGAAACGCCCATCGCGGTGCCGACGCCGAAGGTGTCGAAAGGCGCGCCCTCGCCGACCAGTTGCGCGACGCGGTATTCGTCCAGATTGCCGCTCGCGACGAGCTGCACCCGCTGCAGGCCGGCGTCGTCGAGCATGCGGCGCGCTTCCCTGGAGAGTGCGGCGAGATCGCCGGAGTCGAGCCGCAGGCCGCTGACTTTGAAATCGCCGCCTAGCGCGTGCGCCATGTCGATCACCTTGCGCACGGCGCGCAGCGTGTCGTAGGTGTCGATCAGCAATACGGTGTCGGGATAGACGCGCGCGAAGGCGCGGAAGGCTTCCATCTCGTCTTCGTGCGCCTGCACGTAGCTGTGCGCCATGGTGCCGGCGACCGGGATGCCGTAGCGCTTGCCCGCCAAGACGTTGGAGGTCGCGGCGACGCCGGCGATGTACGAGGCGCGCGCCGCCTTCATCGCCGCGTCGATGCCGTGGTAACGCCGCGCGCCGAAATCCACCACGTCGCGGCCCTGCGCCGCCGTCACCACGCGCGCCGCCTTCGACGCGATCATGGTCTGGAGGTGGATCTGGTTCATGACGAAGGTCTCGACGAGCTGCGCCTGCGGCAGCGGCGCCACGACTTCGAGAATGGGTTCGTTGGCGAACACCGGCGTGCCTTCGGGCACCGCGCTCACCTCACCCGTGAAACGGAACGCCGCCAGCCACTCCAGGAAAGGTTCGCTGAAGCGGCCCAGCGTGCGCAGGTACGCGATGTCGCTTTCGCCGAAGCGCACGTGCTCCAGGTAGTCGAGCACCGTTTCCAGCCCGCACGCGAGCAGGTAGTTGCGATTCGGCGGCAGGCGGCGCACGAACAGGCTGAACACGGCCTCCCTGTCCATGCCCTCCTCGAAGTAGGCCTGGAGCATGGTGAGCTCGTAGAGGTCCGTGAACAGGGCGTGGCCGACAGGATCGGATTCGCCGCCGTGCCCGCCTGAGGCTTTCATGGGAGGTCCCCGCTATTTCGGATCTTGCGGCCTGGCGCGCTCGTACTGCTTGGGCCAGGGGATGTCGGCACGCAGTACATGCGCGGCGCGCAGCGGCCAGTGCGGATCGCGCAGCAGTTCGCGCGCCAGCAGCACCACGTCCGCCTGGCCTTTGGCGATGATGTCCTCGGCCTGCTGCGGCTCGGTGATGAAGCCTACCGCGCCGGTGGCGATGCCCGCCTCCGCCCGGATGCGTTCGGCGAAGGGCACCTGGAAACCGGGGCCGGCGGGAATCTTGGCGTCGGGCACCAGGCCGCCGCTGGAACAGTCGATGAGGTCGATGCCGAGCTCGCGCAGCTTGCGCGCCAGCACGATGCTCTGCTCCAGATCCCAGCCGCCCTCGACCCAGTCGGTGGCGGAAATCCTGACGAACACCGGCCGGTGCGCCGGCCACGCTTCGCGCACCGCCTTGGCGACCGCGAGCGGCAAGCGCATGCGGTTCTCCAGACTGCCGCCGTATTCGTCGGTTCTGCGGTTGCTGAGCGGCGAGAGGAATTCGTGCAGCAGGTAGCCGTGCGCCATGTGGACCTCGACCACCTGGAAGCCGGCCTCCAGGCTGCGCTCCGCCGCCTCGCGGAATCGCCGCACCGTGGCCTCGATGTCCTCGTGCGTCATTGCCGTCGGCTCCGGCCAGCCCGGCGCGAAGGGAACGGAACTGGGCGCGAGCGTGCCCCAGCCGCCATCCTCGGGAAGCAGCGGCCGGCCGCCGTTCCACGGCACGTCGGTCGAGGCCTTGCGCCCGGCGTGCGCGAGCTGGATGGCGCTCACCGCGCCCTGCGCTTCGATGAAGGCGCTGATGCGCCGGAAGGCTTCGACCTGTTCGTCGTTCCAGATGCCGGTGTCGGCGGGCGAAATGCGCCCCGCGGGC
>QGUL01000282.1 GCA_003242425.1 Pseudomonadota bacterium
TTCGTCAACGGAGAAACCGGCCTGCTTTTGGGGGTTTTCGTTGTCCGGCACCCGGCCCCGAACAGGTTGGCCGCCCGCCCGATCCCCCGTTCCGCGGCGCCGGCGCCGGCGTCGAGCGCGGCCGCGCCGTCGGCCAGCACCACCAGCGCCGCACCGCGTATGCGGCGGCTGGAAAGAATGGCGACCCGGTCCTGTTGTTCCTGGCGATCGCCGATGTGCTGCGCGGTGATCGCTTCGACGCTGAGAGGCATTGAGAACGTGTGATGATCGTTGCGGCAGCGAAAACTAACGCATGCGGCGCTTTCGTGCACGAACGGCAGGGGATGCGGCGCACGTTATTTCACGCGCTTGCGCGAATCCGTAATGCGGTCGCCGCCATTCGGCTGCGGGAACGCATGTCTGCGGCGACCGGCAGGCTGTTGCCGGACCGGTCGTTGCACCGCAACACGCCGGCTGCAGCGTCCGCGACCTGCGTTAAGCTTGTCCGGCTTCATCGCTTAGCGCCATGCGGATCGGGATCGACCTCGGCGGCACCAAGATCGAAATCGCGGCATTCGATGCGGCGGGCGCATTGCTGTTGCGTCGCCGCGTCCCGACGCCGCAGGGCGACTACTGGGCCACGCTGCGGACCATCGCCCGGCTGGTGGAGGAAGCCGAAGCCGAGTTCGGCGGCAGGGCGCAAGTGGGCGTCGGCACGCCCGGTTCGCCGTCACCGGCCACCGGCTTGATGCGCAATGCCAACAGCGTGTGCTTGAACGGCCGGCCGTTGCGCGAGGATCTGGAACGCCTGCTCGGGCGCGAGATCCGCATCGCCAACGACGCCAACTGCTTTGCGCTGTCGGAGGCCAGGGACGGGGCCGGCGCAGGCGCGCAGAGCGTGTTCGGGGTGATCCTCGGTACCGGCGTGGGCGGCGGGCTGGTAGTGGACGGCCGGCTGATCGGTGGCGCCAACGCCATCGCCGGCGAATGGGGGCACAATCCTCTGGAGACCGGTGAGGCGCAGCCGCCGGCGTGCTACTGCGGTCGCTACAGCTGCATCGAGACCTATCTCTCCGGGCCGGGGCTGGTGGCCGACCATGTTCGCCACGGCGGCCGCGAAACCGAAGTGCCGGCCATCGTGGCGGCGGCCGAAGCGGGCGACCCGCGCTGCCTCGCGACACTGGAACGCTACGAGCGCCGGCTGGCCCGGGCGCTGGCGACGGTGATCAACATCTTCGATCCGGAGGTGATCGTCCTGGGCGGCGGGCTCTCGAACATCGCCCGGCTCTACGAGCGGGTGCCGCTGCTGTGGCGCGAGCACATCTTTTCCGACGTGGTCCGCACCCGGCTGCTGCCCAACCGCCACGGCGATTCCAGCGGCGTGCGCGGCGCCGCATGGCTGTGGGGCTAGCCGGGCACCAAAATGGGCCCGCATGCTACACTCCCGCAGGCCCTTATTTCCGTGCGAAACATGTACAACAATCAGACTCTTGCTCAGGCCGATCCGGAATTGTGGAGCGCCATCGCGGCGGAATACCGGCGGCAGGAAGACCATATCGAACTCATCGCCTCCGAAAACTACGCCAGCCCGGCGGTGCTGGAGGCGCAGGGCTCGATCCTCACCAACAAATACGCCGAAGGCTATCCCGGTAAGCGCTATTACGGCGGTTGCGAGCACGTGGACGTGGTGGAACAGCTCGCCATCGACCGCGCCAAGGCGCTGTTCGGGGCCGAGTACGCCAACGTCCAGCCGCATTCGGGCTCGCAGGCGAACCAAGCCGTCTACGCCGCGGTGCTCAAACCCGGCGATGTGATCCTGGGGCTGTCGCTTGCGCACGGCGGCCACCTCACCCACGGCGCCAAGGTCAGCGCCTCCGGCAAGCTCTACCAGTCCTTCGAATACGGCCTCAACGAGAACGAGGAGATCGACTACGACCAGGTCGAGCATCTCGCCAAGGGGCACAAGCCGAAGCTGATCGTGGCCGGCGCCTCGGCCTATTCGCTGACCTTCGACTGGAAGCGCTTCCGCAAGATCGCCGACAGCGTCGGCGCCTATCTCATGGCCGACATCGCCCACTACGCCGGCCTGATCGCAGCGGGGCTCTATCCCAGCCCCGTCGGCATCGCGGACTTCGTCACCAGCACCACGCACAAGACCCTGCGCGGTCCGCGCGGCGGCCTGATCCTGGCGGCGAAGGAGCACGAGAAGATGTTCAACTCGGCGGTCTTCCCCTACCTGCAGGGCGGTCCGCTCGAGCACGTCATCGCCGCCAAGGCGGTGGCGTTCAAGGAAGCCGCGAGCAAGGAGTTCAGGCGCTACCAGGAAGAGGTGATGAACAACGCCCGCGTCATGGCCAAGGTGCTGAGCGAGCGGGGGCTGCGCATCGTCTCCGGACGTACCGACTGCCACATGTTCCTGGTCGATCTGCGGCCGAAGAACATCACCGGCAAGGAAGCGGAGGAGGCGCTCGGCCGTGCCCACATCACGGTCAACAAGAACGCCATCCCGAACGATCCGGAGAAGCCCACCGTCACCAGCGGCATCCGCATCGGCACGCCGGCCATTACCACGCGCGGCTTCGAGGAATTCGAGGCGGAGACCGTGGCCAACCTCATCGCAGACGTGCTCGACAATCCGCGCGACGAGGCGAACATCCGGCGCGTCGCCGAGGAGGTGAAGGCCTTGTGCCGCAAGTTCCCGGTCTATCCGGAGGGCATGGGCGGAACGCGTCCGGCACGGTACGCGTGAGTCGGAAGTAACGGGGTCCGCCCGTGAAGTGTCCGTTCTGCAAATCGGGCGATACGGCGGTCCTCGACACGCGCCTGTCCGACGACGGCGAGACCGTGCGCCGGCGGCGCGAGTGCGAAGACTGTCACAAGCGCTTCACCACCTACGAGCGCGTCGAGCTGCAGATGCCGATGGTGGTGAAGAACGGCGGTTATCGCACGAGCTACGACCGCGAGAAGATCCGCACCGGCTTTTTGCGCGCGCTGCACAAGAGGCCGGTGCCCACGCAGTACGTCGACAGCGCCATCGATCGCATCGAACAGAAAATCCTGTCGATGGGCGAGCGCGAAATCAGTTCGCGCGTCATCGGCGAGATGGTGATGCAGGAACTGAAGAAGATGGACGATGTCGCCTACATCCGCTTCGCTTCGGTGTACGAGAACTTCCAGCGCGTCGACGAGTTCCACGAGAAGATTCTCGAACTGAAGCGTCCGCGCGCCCGGCGTCCGGTGCGCAAGAAAACCGCGTGAACCGGCCGCGCGGCGCCTGAGGCGCTCCGCCGTTCGAGGGAACGATGTCCGCCGATCACGACTACATGCGCCGCGCGCTGGAACTGGCCGCGCGCGGCCTCTACACCACCACGCCCAACCCGCGCGTCGGCTGCGTCATCGTGCGCGACGGCGCGATCGTCGGCGAAGGCTTCCATGAACGCGCCGGCGAACCGCACGCCGAGGTGCTGGCCTTGCGCGCCGCGGGCGAGCGGGCGCGCGGCGCGACCGTCTA
>QGUL01000283.1 GCA_003242425.1 Pseudomonadota bacterium
TCCCCGTGTGTACCCACCGGGCCTAAGGGCCCCGGCAATTCCGGGCGGCGGGCCACGTCCACGCGGGCTTCCCCGGGCGCATGGAAATCGGAGCCGCGCGAAGCGAGCAGCTCGAATTCGCGCGCGCGCTGCGCGTATTCCTCGTACTGCTCGGGCGCATGGCTGCCGGTGACGACCTCGATGCCCACGCCGCCCGCTTCCTTGAATTCGGCGAGCATCTGCGTCATCTCGTCGCGGCTGAGCTTGTAGCGGCCCGGATGCGCGATCACCGGCTGGCCGCCGCTGGCGCGGATCCAGCTCACCGCCTCGGCGATGGTGCACCACTCGTGCGCGACGTAGCCCGGTTTGCCGGGCACGAGATAGTGCTGGAACACCGACTTCACGTCGCTGGCGTAGCCGCGCGACACCAGGAAGCGGGCGAAATGCGTGCGGCTGATCAACTGCGGGTTCTCCGCGTACGCATAGGCACCTTCCAGGCTGCCCTCGATGCCGATGCGTTCCAGTTCGGCCGCGATCTTCCTGGCGCGGCGTTCGCGGCTGCCGCGCACGTGCGCCAGCCCGGCCAGCAGCGTCTCGTTCTCGAAGTCGATGCCCAGGCCGACGACATGGATGGTGACGCCGCCCCAGGTGGCGGAGATCTCTACGCCCGGGACGAAGCGGATGCCGAGATCCTGCGCCGCTTCGGCCGCCTCGCGCAGTCCCGACACGTCGTCGTGGTCGGTCAGCGCCAGCACATGCACGCCGTTCGCCTTGGCGCGTTCGAGCAGCGCCCGCGGGGCGAGCACTCCGTCGGAATAGATCGAATGACTATGCAGGTCGTGATTCAGTGCCATCGGCTGCTTTCCGGCGCGACCGGAGGGTGCGATGGTATCACGCGCCTGCCGCCGCCTTCCGCGCCAGGAAATCCTCGATCAGCCGCGCCAGCGCCTCGGGCTGCTCCAGGTGCAGCATGTGGCCGGCTTCGGCGATGGTGGCGCATTCGATGGACGCGAAGCAGGCGCGCCGTTCGGCGATCTCCTCCGGCGTGAGGTTGTGCCATGCGGCGGCTTCGGATTCGCCGCCCTCGACCCACAGCACCGGGGCGCGGACGGCTCGCCAGCATGCCATCGCCTCCGGCAGGCGGTAGAGCACGGGATTGACGCGCTTGTGCGCGGGGTCGGCGCGCAGGACCACTTCGCCGCTTTGCGCCTGTCTGGCCCAATGCCGGGCCACGAAGGCCGCGCGTTCGGGCGCAAGGCGCGGATAACGCTCGCGCAGGCGCCGGGCGAACGACTCGAAATCCGGATAAGTGCGGAACGCAGGCGTTGCCGCCAGTTCGTCCAGCCAGCGACGGTAGCGCGTCAACGCCTCCTCCGGCGACCGGTTGCTCACACCCAGGCCTTCCAGGTTGATCAGCCGGGCCACGCGTTCGGGCCGGATGCCCGCGTAGAGGCAGGCGACGTTGCCGCCCATGCTGTGGCCGACGAGCGTGACCGCCTGTCCGGGATGGAGCAGCTCCAGCAGCCGGTCCAGGTCGGCGAGGTAGTCGGGAAACCAGTAGCTCTGCGTGCCGCTCCATTGCGTGTCGCCGAAACCGCGCCAGTCCGGTGCGATCACGCACCAATCGCCGCGCAGCGCATCGACGAGGAATTGAAAGGAGGCCGAGACGTCCATCCAGCCGTGCAGCATGTATAGCGCCGGCGCCTCCGGATCGCCCCAGCGGCGCACGTGATAGCGCAGGCCGCGCACGTCGAGGAACAGCGATTCGCTTTTCTTTTCCATGGTGCGGTCAGGGGTACCGATGTTCTTGTGCGGGGCTGCCGCCATTTCTTGATCTACGGCAAACCGGATTCGTCGAAGGCATCTTATATTGTTGTGGCATAAGTAATTTCCATCCGTCCGCGTTTGAAATGGGACGCCGAGTGGGCTAACCTTCCAGTTTTTTCCCGCCCCCTTCCGTGCGTGGCGGTGCGCCGCTCGAGCGGTGCGCGAATGGTGCCTCAAAACGCCGATATCTCGAATTTCAATCAGGACTCATCATGCCTCACGTTGTCACCGAAGCCTGTATCAAGTGCAAGCACACCGACTGCGTCGACGTCTGTCCGGTCGATTGCTTCCGCGAAGGTCCGAACTTCCTCGTCATCGATCCGGACGAGTGTATCGACTGCGCGGTTTGCATTCCCGAGTGCCCGGTGAACGCGATCTACGCGGAAGAGGACGTGCCCGAGGACCAGCGTGTCTTCATCGAGCTCAACGCCGAGCTGGCGCGCGAATGGCCCGTCATCACCGACCGCAAGGATCCGCTGCCCGACGCGGACAAGTGGAAGGACGTGAAGAACAAACTGCACCTGCTGGAACGCTGAACGCCGTCACGCCGGACGCGCAGCGCGCGCCGGCGTCCGCTTCATTGTTGAAGTACCGATTCAGACCTTAAGCCGAGCGCGCGAAACGTCTTCCGGCGGCGCGCGCAGGACCGCCGAATGCTTCGACTCGCTTACAACCTCGAATTTGCCGATCTCTACCGGCGCGAAGGGCTCGTCAAGCTCGACGCGCACTTCCTCGATTTCCTCAGTGCCGCCGACGCGGCGCTGAAGGAGCGTCTGCTCGCCGCGCGCGCCGATCCGTCGGCCCTGGCGCAGAAGGACGAATCCAAGCTGCTGCTCGATCTCGCGCCGCATCTGGAGCGCTTCCTGTCGCAACTGTTCGGCATCGCCGACGAGGTGCTGGCGCTCGCCCGCAAGCATGACGAACTCGGTCCGCTCTACACCGTCAAGCGACAGTTCGTGCAGCGCCGCGCGGCGACCAAGATCAAGCCGGCCGAGGCGGAAGGCTTCGACGGTTCCGCGCTGCGGCGCGAGCTGACGGAGCTGTTCGGCAACCGCTTCGACGAGCTCACGTTCGCCACGCACGTCGACGCCTGGATGAAGGACGAGGCGGCGCACGCGCGCGAACTCGATCTCGCGCTCAAGTACGCGGCCTGGGCGCTGCACACGCCGGCCGGCCGGCGCGCGCATCACGACGGCGTGCTGTTCAAGCAGCCGGCCAAGACCGATCCCTACAACCTGCTGCTGCACGCGCGCCGCGAAACCGAAAACGGCGTCACGACCTACAGGATCGAGCCCGATCATCTGCGCCGCCGCGAAGGTTTCAAGCTCACCGATCCGGGCACCGATCTCACCGGCGCGCTCGACCAGGCCAACTACTGCATCTGGTGCCACAACCAGGGCAAAGACTCCTGCTCCAAAGGTCTGCGCGAAAAGGCGCCCGCCGATGCGCCGCAGCAGATCGTGTTCAAGAAGAGCGTGTTCAACGTCACGCTCGCGGGCTGTCCGCTGGAAGAGAAGATTTCCGAGTTCCACACCGCCAAGGCGCACGGCCTGCCGCTGGCGGCACTGGCCATCATCACGGTGGACAACCCCATGGCGGCGGCCACGGGGCACCGCCTCGGCAACGACGCCTTAAAGGCCTGCATCAACAAAAAAAAGAAACCTGTAAACATCCCCCAACCGA
>QGUL01000284.1 GCA_003242425.1 Pseudomonadota bacterium
TGATGCGCTTCAACACCTCCTCCTTGGCCCCGTCGCCGACCGCCAGCATGGCGATCACCGAGGCCACGCCGATGACGATGCCGAGTAGCGTCAGCACCGTGCGGAAAAGATTGGCGCGCAGCGAGCGCACCGCCGTTTTCGCCGCCTCCACCGCATCGTTGAACATCGAGCGGCTCGCGCCGGTGTCGCGCGCGCGCACGCTCGGCGCGTTGGCCGTGGCGGGCGGCATGGGGCCGGGATCGGCGATCACCCTGCCGTCCTTGATCTCGATGACCCGTTGCGCCTGTTCGGCCACTTCCTTGGCGTGGGTGATGACGATGATGGTGTGGCCCTGCGCCGACAACCGCTTCAGGAGCGCCATCACTTCCTCGCCGCTGCGGCTGTCCAGCGCCCCGGTGGGTTCGTCGGCCAGGATGATCTGGCCGCCGTTCATGAGCGCGCGGGCGATGGACACGCGCTGCTGCTGGCCGCCGGAGAGTTGCGTCGGCCTGTGCTCGGTGCGGTCGGAGAGCCCCAGCGCAGCGAGCAGCTCGTGCGCGCGCGCCTGTCGTTCCTTGCGCGGCACCCCGGCATAGATGGCCGGCACCTCGACGTTCTCCAACGCCGTGGCGCTGGGAATGAGGTTGTAGCTCTGGAACACGAAGCCGAAGGCCTCGCGACGCAGACGCGCCAGCTCGTCGCGGTCGAAGCTGGCCACGTCCTGGCCCATGAAGCGGTACTGCCCGGTGGTCGGCCGGTCCAGGCAGCCAATGATGTTCATGAGCGTGGACTTGCCCGAACCCGAGGCGCCCATGATGGCGACGAACTCGCCTGGATAGATCTGCAGGCTGATGCCGTGCAGCACCTCGACCGCCATGTCGCCGTTGCGGTAGGTCTTGGTGACGTCGACGAGCTCGATCAGCGGTACGGCCTGCTGGCCGGCGGCGCGCTCGAGGATCGGAAGATCGGATTTCATAGGCTCGGCCGCATTCTGCGTTGCTGCTGCGGATCGCGCGGCGCGCGTTCGGCATCGGTCTGCTTGAGACCGACGGCCACCACTTCACCCGGCTCCAGGCCCGACAGCACCTGCGCGTGCACGCGGTTCATCACACCGACCTGGATGATGCGCTCCTCCACCGAACCGTCCGGACGGATGACACGCACCATCGCCCGCTGCGCCAGCGCCTTGCGCTCGACCACCGGCGCTTCGCCCGCCGCGGTCCGGGCGCGCTCCGGCCGGCTGCGCCGTTCTCCCGCCTGGGCGTTCTGCTGCGGCGCCTGCTCACGCGCTTTCTCCGGCGGCGCGGGGCGCAGCGCGGCCACCGGCACCAGCACCGCATCCTTCGCCGAGGCCAGCACGAAGAACACCTGTGCCGTCATCTGCGTCATGAGTTTCTGGTCGGGGTTCGGCACGTCGAACAGCGCGTCGTAGAGCACGACGTTGTTGGTCACGGTCGGCGTCGGCAGGATCTGCCGCAGCTTGCCGAACCAGCGCTGGCCGTCGCCGCCCAGCGTGGTGAAGTAGGCGTCCATGCCCAGACGAAGCTTGGGCACGTCGGCTTCCGACACCTGCGCCTGCACGGTCATGGTCGACAGATCGGCGATACGCAGAATGATCGGCGCCTGCTGGTTGGCGTTGAGCGTCTGCCCCTGCTTCGAGCTCTGCGACACCACCGTGCCGGACATGGGCGCGTAGATCTTGGTGTAACCGAGGTTCGCCTCGTTGCCGCGCAGCTCCGATTCGGTCTGCCGCATTTGCGCCTTGATCGCTTCGATCTGCGCCCTGAGCGAGCGCACATTGGCTTCGGCGACTTGCAACGCCTCCTCGGTGGTGGCCTGTTCCTTCATCAGATTCTGCTGCCGCCGCAATTGCTGTTCCGCCAGCATCAACTGCGCCTCCCGGTCGGCCAGTTGCGCGCGCTGGTTCTGCAATTGCGCACGGTTGGCGTCCACGCGCGCGAGATAGACGGTGGGATCGATCTCGGCGAGCAGATCGCCCTCTTTGACCGTGTCGCCGACCTGCACGTGCACGATCTTCAGCTGGCCGGAGACCTGGGTGCCCACATCCACGTAGTCGCGCGGCTGCAGGGTGCCGGTCGCGGTCACGGTGTCCTCGATGTCACCCCGTTCGACCACGGCGGTGACGTAACGGTCGGCCGGACGCCCGCCCGCAAACCAGGCGCTATAGCCCCAGAACCCCAGTCCGGCCAGCACCGCCAGGGCGGCCACGACATAGGCAAGCTGCCGCCTGGTACGACGAGGGCGCGCCGCCGCACGGCGGTCGGGCGCCGTTTTCAGGGTCTCGGTCGAGTTCTCTGCGTCCGCAAGCATGAATGGCACCGCTTATCGAGTTCGTTGGCGTGGATTGTGGCCGAGGACGGGGCAGAAACTGTGCACCAAAGTTGAAAAATGCGTATCGGTGTCGTTCAGAACGGCAATATTGCCCTCGGATTCGGAGCGGAACATCGGGCCGACGCCCACCCGGCGTCCATAAAGTTTCCGCGATTTCGCGCTAGGCTGTGCCTACAACCGGTGCTTTTGGAAGCAAAGCATGACCGAACTGCCCCCGACTGCGGCGCGCCTGCCGCGCGCGAGCCGCTTGGCCCGGCGTTTCGACCGCCTGCGGGTCAAGCTCTTCCTCGCCATCGCCGGCACCAATGCCGTGGTGGCCGCCGTCGCCTACCTGCTTTTCAGTCTGAGCTTCGACCGCGGCCTGATGGAATACGTGCACCGCAACGACCTCGCACGGCTCGATACGCTCGTTGCGGCCCTCGCATCCGATTACCGGCGCGAAGGCGGCTGGCAGACGGCGGTCGAAGACCGGGAAGCATGGATGGAGCGCGTGCGGGATGCGCTGGGCCTGCCGCAGCGCGACGGCGAACCGTCTCCGATGCCCCCGCGCGAGTTCCCGCTCACCGTCGATCCGCGGCTGATGCTCTTCGACGCCGAGCGGCAGCTCCTGATCGGCCGTGCCGAGCGCGCCCGCGAGGCCGTGCTGAAACCGATTCATGTCGACGGCGCCACGGTCGGCTATCTGGGCTATGTGCCGCACACCTGGCTGTTCGAATCGATCGCCCGCCTCGCGAGCCTGCAGCAACACGGCAGCTTCGCCGCGATCGGCGTAGGCATGCTCGCCGCCGCGCTGCTGCTCGGCGCGGGGCTCGCCCAATGGCTCACCCGGCGCATCCGGGCGCTCGCCGGCGCAACGGCGGCGCTCAGCCGGGGCGATTACGACATCCGTCTGAACGTGTCGGGGCACGACGAGCTCGCGCAACTGGCGCGCGACTTCAACAGGCTCGCCTCCACGCTGGCGGCGACACGGCGTGCCCGCACGCAGTGGGTGGCCGACATCGCGCATGAGCTGCGCACGCCGCTCGCGGTCCTGCGCGGCGAAATCGAGGCCCTGCAGGACGGCGTACGTCCACTGAGCGCGGAAAGCCTCGCCTCCCTCGCCCAGGAAACGGCGCGCCTGCACCGGCTGGTGGACGAT
>QGUL01000285.1 GCA_003242425.1 Pseudomonadota bacterium
TTCTGCGCGTGGTCCGCCACTGCGGTGGGTTCCCTTTGCGCCGCAGGCCCCCTCCAGGGCGTCCGGCCGGGGAAGGGCGGACCCCCCGCCGGGGGCGGTGGCTTCCTCGGCGGCACGCTCTACTTCTGCTTCGCCCTGGTTCCGCTCTATCTGGCCTACACCGCCGTGCTGGTCGATCCCGAGATGACGGCGCGGCTGATGGCCGAGGATACGCAGATGATCCTGCCGACGCTCATTACGCAATACATGCCGCTGCCGGCACAGATCTTCTTCTTCGGCGCGCTGCTGTCGGCGATCATGAGCAGCGCCAGCGCCGCGTTGCTCGCGCCCGCGGTGTCGGTCACGGAGAACGTCATCAAGCCTTTCGTGCCGGGCATGGGGGACCGCTTGCAATTGCGCGTCACACGGCTTGCGGTGGTCGGCTTCGCCGGCGTCGTGCTGGTGCTCGCGCTGAAGAGCAACGCCACCATCTTCCAGATGGTGGAGCAGGCCTACAGCGTGACCCTGGTCGCCGCTTTCGCGCCGCTCGCGTTCGGCCTGTACTGGCCGCGCGCCAACCGTACCGGCGCGATCGCCGCGGCCGTGAGCGGCGTGACGGTCTGGCTCGCGCTGGAACTCTACGCGCCGCAGGGGCTGTGGCCGCCGCAACTGGCCGGCCTGCTGGTGAGCTGCGCAGGCATGGTGGCGGGCAGTCTGCTCGCAGGAACCCCAAGCCGCAGCGTCGGTCGGACGATTGAGTCCCGAGGAGGCAAAGCATGAGCACGCGGCTGCTCGCGCTCAAATGCGACATCACGCGGTTGTCGGTGGACGCGATCGTCAACGCGGCCAACAACACGCTCCTGGGTGGAGGCGGCGTGGACGGCGCCATTCATCGCGCCGCGGGCCCGCGTCTGCTGGAGTACTGCCGCACGCTGGGCGGTTGCGCGACGGGTGAGGCCAAACTCACGCCCGGCTTCGACCTGCCGGCGCGCTATGTGATCCACACGGTCGGGCCGGTGTGGCGAGGCGGCAGGGCGAACGAAGCCGAGCTGCTCGCGTCCTGCTACCGGCGCAGTTTCGAGCTCGCGGCGGCGCACGGCATCGGGACGCTCGCCTTTCCCGCCATCAGCTGCGGTGTGTACGGCTACCCGATCGAGCAGGCGGCGCGCATCGCCGTTCGCGAATGCCGGCTCGCGCTCGCCGGTCATCCCACGGTCGAGCAGGTCACGTTCGCGCTGTTCGACGATCGTGCGCTCGAAATCTATTTGCGCGAATTGGAACGGTCCGACGGGTAAGCATGCGTGAACCCGCCGTCCAGCGCGCCTCGCCCCTTGCCCGCTATCTTTTCATCGCCTACGTCCTGCTGATCGCCTATGCGAGTCTGCATCCGCTCAGCGCATGGCACGATCCGGGCGTGCCGCCGCTGGCTTATCTGGAATCTTTCTGGCCGCGCTATTACACCCGCTTCGACATCGTCTCCAATTTCCTCGCCTATGTGCCGCTGGGGCTGCTGGCCGTGGGCGCGCTCTATCCGCGCATCCGCGGCATCGCGGCATTCCTGCTGGTCTCGGTCGCGGGCGCGGCGCTGAGCCTGAGCCTGGAAACCCTGCAGAACTATCTGCCCAGTCGCATCCCTTCGGCGCTCGACGTCGCCTGCAACAGCGCCGGTGCCGCGACGGGTGCGCTGCTGAGCCTCTACCTCAGCCCGCGCATGATCGGCCGCGGCGTGCTTTTCCATCTGCGCTACGATGTCTTCGCACGCGGCCATATCGTCGATGTCGGCCTGGTGCTGCTGGCCGGCTGGCTGCTGTCGCAACTGCGGCCCGAAAGCCTGCTGTTCGGCAACGGCGATCTGCGCTTCCTGTTCGGCGCCCTGCCGGTGAACCTGTACGACCCCTCCACCTTCATCCGCATCGAGGCGATCGTCACCGCGGCAAACCTCACCGCGGTGGCGCTGCTGCTCTCCCTGCTCGTAGCGGACAACGGTCCGCGCCGGCTGCTGTTCCTGTTACTGCTCGCCGCCGCCTGCCTGGTGCGCATGCTCGCCTTCATGGTTCTGTTCGAAGGCCGTCATGCGCTCGCCTGGCTGACGCCGGGCGCGACTGCCGGCCTGCTGATCGGCGTGCCGGTCGCGCTCGCCGCCATGTCGCTGCGGCGCGGCACCGCGATCGGGGTGTGCGGCGTGCTGCTCATGGCGGCGACGGCGCTCGTCAACCTGGCGCCCGCCAATCCCTATCTGGTGGTCGCCCATCAGGCCTGGTATCAGGGGCATTTCCTCAACTTCAACGGGCTGACGCGCGTCGTGTCGACGCTGTGGCCCTTCGCAGCGCTCGCGTTCCTGTCGATGTACGGCGCACGCGCGCTCAACGCCGCTTCGCGACCGGAGCGCGGCGGGCGACTATAATGGCCGTCGGCGCGCGCCATGCGCCGCTTCCCGCCCGATTCCTCATGAGCAGTTACTACGACAAACACGTCTTCTTCTGTTGCAACCAGCGCGAACCCGGCGCGACCTGTTGCAACAACCAGGGCGCCGCCGAGCTGCGCAACTACGCCAAGGACCGCATCAAGGCGCTCAAGCTCAACGGCAAAGGCAAGATACGGATCAATTCGGCCGGCTGCCTGGACCGCTGCGACGAAGGACCGGTGCTGGTCGTCTATCCCGAGGCGGTCTGGTACACGTATGTGGACAGGCACGACATCGATGAAATCATCGACGAGCATCTGGTCCACAATCGAATCGTCGAACGGCTGAAGATTTGATATGGCGACCGAGCGTCTGCAAATGCGCGGCGCAGCCGGTGCGATCGAGGTGCTGGTCGATGCGCCGGCGGGCGCGCCGCGCGGCCTTGCACTGATTGCGCATCCCCACCCCTTGTACGGCGGCACGGCCGAGAACAAGGTGGTGCAGACCCTGGCGAAGACTTTCGTCGAACTGGGCTATCTGGCCCTGCGGCCGAACTTCCGCGGCGTCGGCGGGACCGAAGGCCAATACGACCGCGGGGAAGGGGAGACGGAGGATCTGCTCGCCGTCATCGCCCAGGCGCACGAACGCTACGGCGAGCTGCCGCTGGTGCTGGCCGGCTTTTCCTTCGGGGCCTACGTGCAGACCCGCGTCGCGCAGCGCGTTGCGCCCGAGCGCATGGTGCTGGTCGCGCCCGCGACCGGCCATCTCAGCGGCGACCGCAGCTACGACACGCCGGCGGTACCGCCGGGCACGCTGGTGATCCACGGCGAGAAGGACGAGACGGTGCCGCTCGCGAACGTGCTCGACTGGGCGCGGCCGCAGGAATTGCCCATCGTGGTCGTGCCGGGGGCCGAGCATTTCTTCCATCGCCGGCTGCATCTGATCAAGAACATCGTCAGGAACGCATGGCCGTCCTGAGGGTGCGCGGGTTGCGCAAGTCCTACGGGACGCGCTGCGTCGTCGACGGGGTCGACCTGGACATCCGGCCCGGCGAATGCTTCGGCCTGCTGGGGCCGAACGGC
>QGUL01000005.1 GCA_003242425.1 Pseudomonadota bacterium
CCGGGGTTTTGGTTTTCTTGCTGGGCCGCCTTTTTCACGCCGTGGTGATGGCGTTTCCCAAAGGGCTCGCCGGTCTCTACGACTCGCATCTCAAACCCCGGCTCGCGCGCCGCAAGGCGCGGCGCAGCGCCGAGATCCCGCCTCCTTCGCCGGAAACCGCCGTCGCCGCCGTACCGGTGGCGGTCGCAGCCCGCGAGGCGGACACGCAACCGCTTTCCGCGGACGCGACACCGCGTCCCGCGCACTGAGGACGGAAGCATGAGCAACGCCGTGGCACTGGCAGTCGAGGACCTCACCGTCTCCTTCGACGGCTTCAAGGCGGTGGACGGTCTCAACCTCTACGTGGACGAGAACGAACTGCGCGTCGTGATCGGGCCGAACGGCGCGGGCAAGACCACGCTGCTCGATCTCATCTGCGGCCGCACCAAGGCGACTTCGGGCTCGGTGCGCTTCAAGGAGCGTGAGCTGACGAAGATGAGCGAGCACCAGATCGTGCGCGCGGGCGTGGGCCGCAAATTCCAGACGCCCTCGATCTACGAAAACCTCACCGTGTTCGAGAACCTCGAAGTGTCCTTCCCGCGCGGCCGCACCGTGCTCGGCGCGATGTTCTTCCGCCGCACGGCCGAGGTGGAGGAACGCATCCACCGCGTCGCCGAGGAGATCTTCCTCGCCGACCGGCTGCACGAACCGGCCGAGCTGCTCTCGCACGGCCAGAAGCAATGGCTGGAGATCGGGATGCTGCTCATGCAGGAGCCCGAGCTGATGATGCTCGACGAGCCCGTCGCCGGCATGAGCGTGTCGGAACGCGAACGCACCGCCGAACTCCTCAAGCGCATCAGCAAGGGCCGTTCGGTGATCGTGATCGAGCACGACATGGAGTTCGTCGCCTCCATCGCGCACCGGGTCACGGTGCTGCACCAGGGGAAACTGCTCGCCGAAGGCAGCATGGAGGCGGTGCAGAAGAACCCCAAGGTCATCGAAGTCTATCTGGGACATTGAGGAGACGGAGATGTTCGAAGTGAAAGAGCTCGTGTCGGGCTACGGCCAGAGCGAAGTGCTGCACGGCGTCTCCATGCAGGCCGCCAAGGGCGAGATCGTCACGCTCCTCGGCCGCAACGGCATGGGCAAGACCACGCTTTTCAAGACGCTGATGGGCATCCTGCCCGCGCGCAAAGGCGAGGTGCGGGTGGACGGCGCGGAGCTGTCGAAGCTGGAGAGCTTCGAGCGCGTCGCCAGAGGCATCGCCTATGTACCGCAGGGGCGCATGGTGTTTCCCACGCTCACCGTGGAGGAAAACATCCGCACCGGCTTCCGGCGCGGCATGACGCGCGTGCCGGAGGAGATCTACACGCTTTTCCCGGTGCTCTTCGACATGCGCAAGCGGCGCGCGGGCAATCTGTCCGGCGGGCAGCAACAGCAGCTAGCCATCGCCCGCGCGCTCGTCACCGAACCCAAGGTGCTGCTGCTCGACGAGCCGACCGAGGGCATCCAGCCTTCGATCATCAAGGACATCGCGCGCAGCCTGAAGGAGATCCGCAAGCTCAAGGGCCTCACCATCGTCGTCTCCGAGCAGGTCCTGAGCTTCGCGCTGGAGATCGCTGACCGGCTGCTGGTCATCGACCGCGGCCGCATTGTTCACGAAACCCCGGGCAGCAGCGCCGATCCGCAGACGATCGGCCGCTACCTCTCCGTTTAACGCACGCCACCAAGGAGTCATCATGGCCGAGACGCTCATCAAAATCGATCTCAACCAGTCGCCCTACGAAAACGAGATGGTGCACAACCGCTGGCACCCCGACATTCCGATCGCGGCGTGGGTGAATCCGGGCGACGACTTCATCGTGCAGACCTACGACTGGACCGGCGGCGCCATCAAGAACGACGATTGCGCCGACGACGTGCGCGATGTCGATCTCACGACCGTGCACTTCCTCTCCGGGCCGGTCGGCGTGAAAGGCGCCGAGCCGGGCGACCTGCTGGTGGTCGATCTGCTCGACATCGGCGCGCTGCCGGACAGCCAGTGGGGCTTCAACGGGTTCTTCTCGAAGAAGAACGGCGGCGGCTTCCTCACCGACCACTTTCCGTTCGCGCAGAAATCCATCTGGGATTTCCACGGCCTGTTCACCACTTCGCGCCACGTGCCCGGCGTGCGCTTCCCCGGACTCATCCATCCGGGCCTGATCGGCTGCCTGCCGGACCGCAAGCTGCTGGAGACCTGGAACAAGCGCGAAGCCGAGCTCATCGCCACCAGTCCCGACCGTGTGCCGCCGCTCGCCTGCCCGCCTTTCGCGAAGACCGCGCACTGCGGCAAGGCCCAAGGGGAACTGAAGGCGAAGATCGCGGCCGAGGGCGCGCGCACGGTGCCGCCGCGCGAGCACGGCGGCAACTGCGACATCAAGGACCTGTCGCGCGGCTCGCGCATCTACTTCCCCGTGTACGTGCCCGGCGGCGGGCTTTCGGTCGGCGACCTGCACTTCAGCCAGGGCGACGGCGAGATCACTTTCTGCGGCGCCATCGAAATGGCGGGCTGGGTGCACATGCGCGTCGACCTCATCAAGGACGGCGTGGCGAAGTACGGCATCAGGAACCCGATCTTCAAGCCGAGCCCGATCGTGCCGCGCTACGACGATTTCCTGATCTTCGAAGGCATCTCGGTGGACGAGCAGGGCAGGCAGCACTACCTCGACGTGCACATCGCCTACCGTCAGGCCTGCCTCAACGCCATCGAGTACCTGAAGAAGTTCGGCTACTCGGGTGCGCAGGCCTACGCGATTCTCGGCACCGCGCCGGTGCAGGGCCACATCAGCGGCGTGGTCGATATCCCGAACGCCTGCGCCACGTTGTGGCTGCCGACGCAGATCTTCGAGTTCGACATCAACCCCGGCGCCTCCGGTCCGGTCAAGGCCATCTCCGGCGGTGTCGACGTGCCGATGTCTCCGGACCTCTGAGGAGCACTGCCATGCCCGTCTACGAGTATCTGTGCGCGGAGTGCGGACCGTTCACCGTGCTGCGTGCCATGGAAGAGCGCGGCGAGCCGCACGAATGTCCCGCCTGCCTGCAGCCCGCGCCGCGCGTGCTGCTCAGCGCGCCGGCGCTCGCCACCATGCCCGCCGCGGCGCGCGCCGCGCACGCGATCAACGAACGCGCGGCGCACGAGCCCAAACGCGCCCACGGTCCGGGCTGCGGTTGCTGCGGCGGCACGCCAAAGCCCGCCGGCCGCACGGCGCTGTCGCCCGACGGCAGGAAAAGCTTCCCCGGCGCGAGGCCCTGGATGATCAGCCATTGAAGGCGTCGCGCGCATGAAAGGACGGCGCACCGCCCGGACGGCGCGCCGGTCGGAAGCAGAAATCTTCACCTTCAGGGAGTCACGATGAACAGCCAACACCACGCGTCCGCTTCGCCGGCGCGCCGTCCCGCTCTTGCTTGCAGTCTTGCCGCGGCGGTTTTACTTGCCGCGTCCGGCGCCGCACAGGCCGGCGCCACCATCAACGGCCCGGGCGACAGCTGGTTCTCCATCGGCGCCGGCATGCGTCTGTCCTACACCAGCGCCGAGGACGCCGCGCCCGACGGTTCGCGCTCCAACGATTTCGAGATCGACAGCGTGCGGATCTTCACCAGCGGCCAGCTCATGAAAGGCCTCAAGGCCACGATCAACTTCGAGAAGGCGCCGGACGAGGACGTGCGCATCCTCGACGCCATGGCGCAGTTCGAGTTTTACGACACCTTCAACGTCTGGGCGGGCCGGTTTCTGCCGCCCAGCGACCGCGCCAACCTGGCCGGACCGTACTTCGCGTCGAGCTGGCTCTATCCCTTGTGTCGCAGTATCCGGCGCGCTTCGCCGGACGCGACAACGGCGTGGCGGTGTGGGGCAAGCCCATGGGCGGCAAGCTGGTCTATGCCTTCGGCGCGTTCGAGGGGCACAACAACGAGGCGGGCGCGTCGAACGACGGCGACAACCTGCTCTACGCCGGCCGGATTTCCTATTCCTTCTTCGATCCGGAGCCGGCGCCCGGCTACTACGTGTCGAACACCTACTACGGTTCGAACGACATTCTCACCGTCGGCGCGGTCTACATGTACCAGAGCGACGGCGTGGGCGTGCCGGGCAATGCCGACGCGTACAAGGGCTACAACCTCGACGTCCTGTTCGAGAAGAAGCTGGGCGCCGACAGCGCGCTCACCCTGGAGGGCGCCTACTACCGCTACGATTTCGATGTGCCCGACTGTGGAACCTTTGGCGCCGGGCCGTGCCCGGGCGGTGATAATATCGGCGGCCTGACGGCCGGCAAAGCCTGGCTCGCTTCGGCGGCGTACCTCATTCCCGGCAAGTTCGGCATCGGCCAGCTGCAGCCCTACGTGCGCTACCAGCATTTCAAGCGCGACGAGGACGACACCAAGATGCGGCAGTTCGACATCGGTGTGAACTACGTGATGAAGGGGCACGATGCCCGCATCTCCGCCACCTATTCGGTGTTCAAGGACGAAGGCGGCGCGGACGAGAATCTCGACGCCTTCATCATCGGCGTACAGTTGATGTACTGAGGCGGGGCCTCTTGGGGAGAGAAGCGAACAACGACAACACGACGAAACGGGGCGCCTGGCGCCCCGTTTTACTTCGTGCGGCCGCTTCAGTGGCCGCGCAGCAGCGCGGCTGTCTGGGGACGGCTGTCGTGACGGCGGCGTTCGTTGCGCGGCGTTTCGGCGCGGATATCGCCGCCGCGTGCTTTGCGGCCGAGGGCCGGCTTGCCGCCGCCGAACTGCGGTTTCCCGCCGAACCCGTCTTTGCCCGTTGAGGCTTTGCCGAAGGCCGCATTGCCGTTGGCGCGGCCGCTTTGCGGTTTGCGCTCGGGCCTGCTGCGCGGCGCCGGTTCGACGAATTTCTCGTTGGGCTCGAAACCCGGGACGATCTCGCGTTCCAGCTTGCGTTTCAGCAGCCGCTCGATGTCGCGCATGAGCGGCGCCTCTTCGCGCGCGACGAGCGAAACCGCCACGCCGCTCGCGCCCGCGCGGCCGGTGCGGCCGATGCGGTGCACATAATCCTCCGGCACGTTCGGCAGCTCGAAGTTGACGACGTGCGGCAGGGCTTCGATGTCGAGGCCGCGCGCGGCCACGTCGGTGGCCACCAGCACGCGCACCTTGCCGCGCTTGAACTGTTCCAGCGCGCGCGTGCGCTGGCCCTGCGACTTGTTGCCGTGGATGGCGGCCGCCTCGATGTTCGCGCGGCTCAGTTGCTCCGCCAGCCGGTCGGCGCCGTGCTTGGTGCGCGTGAACACCAGCACCTGTTGCCAGTCGTTCGCCGACACCAGATGCGTCAGCAGCTCGCGCTTGCGCGACTGGTCGACCGGATGCACGCGCTGCGTCACGAGCTCCGATTCCAGATTGCGGCGCGCGACTTCGACCACCGCCGGATCGTTCATCAGCGAGTCGGCGAGCCTGCGGATCTCGGGCGAGAAAGTGGCCGAGAACAGCACGTTCTGCCGGTCCTTGCGGAGCAGCGCCATGATGCGCCGGATGGCGTGGATGAAGCCCATGTCGAGCATGCGGTCGGCTTCGTCCAGCACCAGCAGTTCCACCTTGGAGAGATCGATGCTGCGCTGCTGCACGTGATCGAGCAGCCGGCCGGGCGTGGCGACGACGATGTCCACGCCGCGGCGCAGCGCGTCGGTCTGCGCACGCATGTTCACGCCGCCGTAGATCATGGTGGAGTGGAGGCGCAGATACTTGCCGTAGGCGCGCACGCTGTCGTGTACCTGCGCGGCGAGCTCGCGCGTCGGCGTGAGGATCAGCGCGCGCACCGGGTGACGCGCCGGCGAAGTGCTGGCGGTCGCGTGCACCGACAGGCGTTGCAGCAGCGGCAGCGTGAAGCCGGCGGTCTTGCCGGTGCCCGTCTGGGCGGCGGCCAGCACGTCGCGCCCCTGGAGGATGAGCGGAATGGCCTGCGCCTGGATGGGCGTGGGCTCGGTGTAACCCTGTTCGCCGACGGCGCGCAGAATGTCGGCCGACAGGCCGAGGGTATCGAATCGAGTCAAATTGTGCTCCTGGCGCAATGCGCCGTTGCGGGAGCAGCAGGATGCGGGTGCGCTTTGCGCACGGACGGTCCTGAGCCGTTCCCTATCGACCTGCTACCGACACGAGGCCGACAGAACCGGTTCAGGCAGAATGCTTGGTGAAAGAGTCGGTGCCGCGCAAGCGCGGCCGCGAGGGACTCGGGCCGCAAACCGGATGAGGCGGCCGGTGAATCCTGCGCGCACTATACAGGTTTTCGGCCGCTCATGCGGACTTATTCGTCGCCCAGACGACTTCTTGCCGCAAGGACATGCGCACGTGCGCGGTTTCGTTGCGCTCCGGGATCAGGGAATCAGCGCCACCAGATCGTTGAAGAGATCCTTCATCACCGGGTGCTTGCCGTTCCTCGTCAGCACGATGACGACGAATTCGCGCAAGGTGGCGGTTTCCTTGAAATGCACGGTGTCGTGGGTATGGCCGCCGTAGATGCCGCACTTGGTCGCGAGGGTCCCGTCGTTCCTGAGCGCGCTCACGTCGATCGCGGAGGTGGTGCAGCCGCCCGGACCCAGGTGCTTGAGCATGGCCTTGGAGCTCGCCGTATCGATCAGCCGTCCTTGCGCGGCCAGGGTGTAGAACTGCGCGCACGACACCGCGTTGATGTTGTGCGTGTTCATGTTGGGATGCGGATCGTCGTTGCGTGCCCATTGCGGCAGGGACAGGTCCTGGCCCAGGTACTTGATCGCGCCGTAGGCACGTCTCGTCCACAGTCCCCCCTGGTTGGCCGGGCTGAAGAGGCCGTAGGCGAGCATCAGCGAGCCGATGTAGGCATAGTTCAGCAGCGTGATGGGCGTGGAGCCGTTCTGGTTGCCCGCGCTCAGCGCGTTGAGGCGGGCGAGCAGCTCCGAGCGCAATTGCGCGGTCGGCGGCGAGCCGGGCTGCACGTCGAGGATGAGCGCGACGCGCGGGTGGTACCGATCGGCGATGCCCAGTTGCGACCAGATGCGCTTCATCTCCGATTCGAGATCGGCGGCATTGGCGATCGTGGGTGTCGCCGCGAGCACTTGGTTGGCTTCGGCCAGCAATTGATAGACGCCGAACAGTCCGGTGATCTTGTTGACGCTCGCGCCGTAGAAGTTGTCGCGTTCGTTGAAGCCGGCGAAGCGCGGCGCCCATTTGTGCGCGCCGGACAAGTCGACCAGCGCGACGGCGATGTCCTTGCCGGCATTCTTGTAGGCGGGTTTCTGCATCAGCGTATTCACTTGTTGCTGCAGCGCCGAGTCCGGCGTCACGCCGCTCTGATCGGCGTTGTAGAACGGCGTGGCGAGCAGGCTCGGTGTGGCGGGCACCGCGCCCGGCACCATCGCGGTGGTCGACGGATCGAGGCTCTCCAGCACCTTGTGCTCGAAAGCCATGTGCGCCATGGGGCCGCCGGTCGTCGCGCCGCCGCCCGCGCCGCCAGCGCCCGTGCCGTCCGTCCCGTCCGCGAAAGCGATGCGATTCGCCATATCCATCCCGGCTTTGGCGAGCTCGCCCGCGGGCATGCCGAGCGGTCCCCACAGCGCGCGGTCGAATGCCGCGGCGCCTGCGCCGCCGCTGCCGCTCGCGCCGAAGACCGATTGGAACCCGGTGGGACCGCCTCCTGCGTCGCCGCCCGTGCCGCCGCCCGAACCGATGACCGGGCCGCCCGCGCCTTCGCCGGACGATCCGCCGATCTTCGCCGCGTCGCGTTTCTCGCCGTGCGCGACGCGCGCCGCTTCGGCGCTGAGCGTGCTGTTGCCGCCGCCGGTGGGCGGTACGCCCATCGAGGCCTTGGCCAGATCCGCGGCGATCTGGCCCATGGCGACCGCCTTCTGCATCTGCGCGCGCATATTGGTGCCGGCGATTTCCGCTGCGGCGGTGGCGGCATCGAGCGTGCCTTGCGCCGTCTGCCCCGCGAGCGTCTGCGTGCCAGCCAGTCCGCTCATGTCGCGGAACATGTTGCCGCTGGCGACCGCCGTGAGCGCGGCACCGACGCCGGTAGGATCGGGCAGCGCGGTGGGATTGACGATGTTGAGCACCGGCTGACCGAGCTGGCCGGGCCGCAGATCCTCCTGCGTCGCGCGCGAGCCGGTGGCCACGGGCGCGATCTCCGTCGGCTGCAGGGGAATGGGCGAGTCCTGCCAATTCCAGAAGCGCGTGTATTCCAGTTTCTCCGCGCTGTTGGAGCGGCCGAGCACCGCCTCGGCGAAGACGCCGTTGGTGGGGATGGGAACCACGCGCGTATCGGGCGTTTCGCCGAGATCGAAGCCGCGCGCCTCGAGCAGGCGGTTCCAGCCCAGTTCGGCGCCGTCCGCGTGCACGCCCGAGGGGTCGTCGGCATCCACCGGCGCGCGCAGCACGATGAAGTTGCCGGCGACGGTGAGCGGCTTCGGCTCCACCTGATCGATCACCGGCCGGCCGTTCCAGACGTAATCGCTCAACAGCAGCACCAGCGTCGCGCTGTCGAGCGAACGCAGGATGGCCTGCGTGTAATGCGCGTTGTGCGCATTGAGATGCGCGACGAGCTCGCGGCGGCGATCGGCCTGATCGCTACGGAAGGCGACGATGCGCGTGAGCGCGTTGCCCAGGCGGACGGGAATGGCGGGCAGGGCGAAACGGCGGCCCAGATGCGCGCACAGGAGCGTGACGGTACCGGCCTCCGGCGCGCCTTCGACCTTGGCGGCATGCAGACTGTCGAGCTCGCCGATGCGCGTGCCCGGCGGCAGATCGACCCGGCCGTTCACCACAGTGAGATCGGTGTCGGCCGCGTCGGCGTCGACGCGGTCCAGCCGCAACTTGTCGACGACGGTCTGCTCGAAAGTCAGGGCGACGAGCTCGGTGTCGTCGGGCACGAAGAGCGAATCGGAGTCCGGCCGCACCACGGGGCGCGACAGATAGCGCGAGACGGCGGCGAGCTGGGCGCGGTCCCAGGCGAGCAGCGTGGGTTTGATCGCCGCCGCCGTGGGCTCCGCCGGCGACGTGCCGGCCGCGGCGGTTGCGGTCGTCGCACGCATGAGCGTGGCGCTGCCGATCGTGGCGGCGAGGCCGCTCCTCACCAAGTCGGGGCGGGACCCCGGTACCACGACGCGCGCGCTGGTCGCGCTGATCTCCACCGCGGACGCTTCGTCGATCAGCAGCTCGCGCGCTCTGGCGTTTAAGGCGCTGCGCACCAGCGCGCCGCGGAAGCGGTCGATGAGCTCGCCGCCTTTCGGTCCGTTGAAGTCGATGCGTTCCATCGGAACGAACAGACAGCGCTCGGCGCGATGCAGCCGCGTCGCCACGCGATAGACCTGCACGATCTCGTAGTACTGGATCGTCAGCGCGTGCATGTGGTTGTAGTTGGCGACGATGCGCGTGCTGACCTGCTCGTGCTCGCTTTGCGAGACTTCGCGCACCGCCGTCGCGCGGCGGTTGCGCACCGAGGTGCTGTGCTGCTCGGTGCGGTCGTTGATGTTCTGCGACATCGAAGCCGCGACCGAACGGTTGCCGAGCGACCACGACGAGGAACTCGCGGTGGTCGTGGTGCTCGCGCCCTGCATGCTGCCCGACACGTCGCCGCTTGCCCAAAGACTGGTGAGCAAGCCGGTGCCGACCGTGGCCTGGGCGCTCCAACTGCTGGAATCCGCGGTGGAGGTGGACATCGAGCCGCCCTGCTGCATTTCCCTGGCGACGGCGTTCTGCACTTCGCTCAGCGCACGCGCATGCGCCGTGGCGGTGTCGAGCTGCTCCGTTTCGGTGATGGCCTCGGTCGCGGTCGCGCGCGTGCGGCGCGTCCAGTCCACGATGGCGATGCGCGTCGCTTCGCCGGGCGCGAGCGCGAGCGAATGCAGCAGATGGCCGAACGTGATGCCCTGCACGTACCAGGATTGTGAGTAGGTGAGCAGCACGCCGACGGCCGGCCTGGTGAAGCCGCTGCGCGTGGCGAGCGTCGCATCGAGCGAGACGGCGCCTTCCAGCTCGCGCATGCCCTCGGCCGGCTGTTCGTTCATCTGCAGCATGACGAGCGTGGTGTAGTACACGCGCTCGGTGGGAAACTCGCCGAAGGTCGGCCGCAGCTTTTCTTCCTGCAGCGCGTCGCGGTCCGTGACGCCGCCGAAAGCGCCGCTCACCAACTGGCGCGCGAAGGTGTAGGGCGGCCACAGCGCGAGCTCGCGCAACGTCGCGACGTGCAGGGCGTCGCGCAAGGCGGCGGCTTCCGTGTCGCTCAACGCGCGCAAAGCCTCGAGCGGCAGCTCGCCGGCCGATTCCAGCTCGCCCACGCTAACGTCGTCGTCGAGCAGATCGCCGGGCGCGAGACCGTGCAGCGCCGCCTCGCCGAGCTCTTCGCGGCTGAAGGCGGCGGTGCGCGCGTCGGCGAACAGCCGCGAGCAGCCGAGATCGAAAATCGTCCGGATGCCGAGCGGCGCCAGCGCCGCGGCGGCTTCGGGACCGACGCCCAGGAACTCGGTGACGGGTTGTTGCAGCAGTTCCGCCGTATCCAGATGGGTGCTGCCGGAACGGATGTACTGGCGCGCGTCGATCATGCTCGTTTCTCCCCGGCATGGCGTGCGACAGTAATCCGGCGCGTCGCCCGCTGCATGCGGCTACGTTAGCGCGGTATCGGAGGACCAGACATTGGCACAAAGGGCGATACGCACCCTGCGCACGCAGTCGGGAAACCGCTTCAACGGTCGGGCATCGTCTTCAGCCAGGCGCGCAGCACTTCCGCCACGCTCCAGGCCTGCGCGATGCAGCCGCGCGGGACGTAGGGATGGGTCGCGTCGAAGATCTCGCTGATGCTGCCGATGCCCGCATCGGCGAGATGTGCCGGGAAGGCGCTCAGCAGTTCGCGTGCGCGGTTGTCGCGCCCGTGCACGCGCATCCACGCGTCGATGTAATGGCCGATCAGCCAGGGCCACACGGTGCCCTGATGGTAGGCGGCGTCGCGCGAACGCAGATCGCCCTCGTAGGTGCGCTTGTAGTCCGGATGCGCGGGATCGAGGGTGCGCAGCCCGTAGGGTGTGAGCAACTGGCGGTGCACGGTTTCGATCACCGCTTCCCAGTGGTCCTCGTCGAGGATGGGGTGCGTCAGCGAGAGGCTGAAGAGCTGATTGGGCCGGCAGCTCGCGTCCGCGCGTCCGTTCTCGCCGTCGATCACGTCGTAGAGATGGTTTCTTTTCGCGTTCCAGAAGCGGGCGTTGAATGAACGGCGCGCCTGCTCCGCGCGCTGTACGAAGGGTTCCGGGTTTTCGTTCAGTTCCTCGGCCCAACGCGCCATCAGGCGCAGCGCGTTGTACCAGAGCGCCTGGATCTCCACCGGTTTGCCGCGCCGCGGCGTCACCACCCAGTCGCCCACCTTGGCATCCATCCAGGTGAGCTGGTAACCGGGTGCGCCGGCGCGCATCAGCCCGTCGCGCGGATCGGTGCCGATGCCGAAGCGCGTACCGCGCACATGGTGTTCGACGATGGACTTCAGCGTGGGCCACAGGTCGCGCAGGATGTCGTCGTCGCCGACCACCGAACGGTAGCGGTCGATGGCATGGAAGAACCAGAACGTGGCGTCGGCAGTGTGATAACGCGCCTCGGGCGCGCCTTCGGGAAAGAGGTTCGGTAACAGACCGTCGCGCACGTACTGGGCGAAGGTACGCAGAATCGCGCCGGCCTCGCGGTAACGGCCGGTGCAGAGCGTCAGTCCTTCCAGGCTGATCATGGTGTCGCGGCCCCAGTCGCCGAACCAGTGATAGCCCGCGATCACCGTGCGCACTTCGCTGCCCGCCGCGCCGGCGAGCACGGTTTCCTCCAGCCGGCTGCCCGGTACGACCAGGAACTGATCGGCCGCGAGCACGAGCTGCGCCGCGAAACCCGAGCGCGCCTCGGCGGGCGCGATGGCGAGCAGCCGTTCGAGGCGGTTGCGTTCGGCGTCGATGACCTGCTGCGCATGCACGCTCATCGCCTCGAAGCTGTGCATGGTGGCGGCGAAGCTCACCGGCATGTCGGCGCGCAGATCGACGGCGAAATAGCCGGGGCTGTACTGCGTTTCGCTGTGGTCGTAACCGCATTCGCGTTCCTGGCGGACCAGCACTTCCTCGTCTTCGAGGCAATGCGCCACGAAGACGCCGTCCTCGGGCTGGATACCGAAGCGGAGCACGAGCGGACTGTCCTGCATCTGCGCTTCGTGGCGGCGCCCGGAGATGGAAAGGGTGAAGGGAAAGCGCTCGCCCCGGTGCAGCGCCGCGTCCTGCCGGCGGAAGGCGAGGAAAGGACGCAGATGCAGGCGCACCGGCTCGCCTTCGAGCAGGCGGTATTGCGCGTAGACCGTGTTGCGGCCGTGCGGCATGACGAGGGTGCGTTCGATGACGCGGCCGGCGATCTCGAAGCGCCAGGTCGGCATGAGCGATTCGAAGCGGAAGCTGCGCAGGTATTCGTGGGTCTGCGTGCCGAGCCGGCCATCGGTGTATTCGGCACCGCCGAGCAGCGCGTGCACGTCGCCGGCGAGCACTTCCTCGTCCAGCCGCGAAATCATCACGTAGCGGCCTTTGGGCTCGGCGAGGTTGGGCACGAACAGCCCGTGGTAGCGGCGCGTCGCGGGACCGAGCAGCGTGCCCGAGGCGAAGCCGCCCAGTCCGTTGGTCACCAGCCATTCGCGTTGCCGCAGGAGCGCGGGATCGCCGCCCGCCTGCCATTCGATGTCGATGGGCGTGAACTGCATGGGTCAATGTGCGGATACGGATTGCAACAGGACGGCGGATTCGCCCGGCACGATCCAGCCGGTATCGGTGTGCGGATCGACGATGCCGAAACCGCCGTAGCGCGGGTCCTCGCTCGACCAGAGCAGCTTCCAGCGCCGCCCTTCGGGCGGTGCGAGCAGCGGTTCGGGCGCGGGACGCAGTTCGGCCTCGTCGCCGAAGTTCACCACCAGCAGACGGTCGCCTGCCTCCGGATCGAACCAGCGCAGGAGGAAGGCGTCGGCACCGAGCACCGCGCCGTCGAGCGCGTAACGGTCCTGGCGCGAGATCACCGGGTCCTGGCGGCGGATGCGCAGCAGATCCTTGTGCAGCTCGTACAGCGGCGGATGTTCTTCGCGTTCGGCGAAATCCAGCTTGCAGCGGGTGAAGGTGTCGACATTCGCCGGATCGGGGACGCGCGCCTGCGCCGGCCCGGTGGCGTAGGGTTTGAACTGCGCCACGAACTCGCGCCGGCCCGAGTGCACCTGACGCGCGAGCTCGGGTTTGTGGTCGGCGAAGAACGTGAAGGGCTGCGAGGCGCCGTATTCCTGGCCCATGAACAGCAACGGCGTCTGCGGGCCGAGCAGCAGCAGCGCCGTCACGGCGCGGTAACGTCCGGGACTGGTGAGCGCATTGAGACGCTCGCCGTAGAGCGTGTTCGCGATCTGGTCGTGGTTCTGGGTGAAGTGCACGAAGCACCATGCCGGCAGACCGGTGGTTGGCGTGCCGCGCGGCTGCTTCTGCCAGTGGTAGTACTGGCCCTGGAAAAGGAAGCCGTATTTCGCCGCCGAGACGAACTCCTGCGGGCGGCCGCGATGATCGTGGAAATAGCCTTCGCGACGGCCGGTGACGGCGACGCGCGCGGAATGGTGGAAGTCGTCGTTCCACATCGCGTCGAGGCCGTACCCGCCGTCTTCGACCGGCTTCAACTGCCACGCGCATTGCGGTTCGTTCTCGGCGACGAGCACGATCTCGCGCGGCCGTGCCGCCTCGCGCGCGCGTCGGGAGAGCTCCGCCAGCACGTGGGTTGCGCTCGCGTCGTGCATGCTCTGCGTCGCGTCGAGCCGCAGGCCGTCGAGATGGAATTCGCGGACCCAGTAGCAGGCGTTGCGGATGAAGAACTCGCGCACGGGCCGCGCGTCCGGGCCGTCGAAGTTGAGCGGCTCGCCCCATTCGTTGGCGTAGCGGTCGCTGAAATACTCCTTGCTGTAGCAGACAAGATAATTGCCGTCCGGCCCGACGTGGTTGTATACGACATCGAGGATCACGGCGAGCCCGGCGCGATGGGCGGCATCGACGAAACGCTTGAAGGCTTCGGCGTCGCCGTAGCCGTGGTAGGGCGCGTAGAGTCCGACGCCGTCGTAACCCCAGTTGAAACGCCCCGGGAACTCCGCGACCGGCATCACTTCCAGCATCGTCACGCCCAGCTCGCGCAGCGCGCCGAACTCGCGCATGGCAGCGTCGAAAGTGCCTTCCCGAGTGAAGCTGCCGATGTGCAGCTCGTAGATCACCTGGCCCTTCATACTCGCGCCCGGCCAGTCCGCGTCGTGCCATTGAAACGCCTTGGGGTCGACCACCATCGACGGACCGTGCACGCCTTCGGGCTGATAGCGGGAACAGGGATCGGGATAGGCGCGCTCGCCGTCGATCACGTAGCGGTATAGCGAGCCGGGACGTGCGCCGGCGACCGTGGCGCTGAAGTACGCGTCGTCGTCGCGCCGCATGGGATGGCGTACGCCGTCGACTTCCACTTCCATCGACCGCGCCGCCGTGGACCACACCTTGAACCGCACTCCTTCAGCGGTGGGGTGCGCGCCGCAGTCCTCGTCTTCCGATACACAAGCCATTGCCGCTCCTTTTCAGCGGGGGACGGCAAGATTCGGTCCCGCGCGAACACGCAGGAATGTGTCCGAAGGGGTTATCGATTACGGAAAGGAGAGGTGACCGGTGTAAAAGACGAAGCCGCCGCGCCGGTGGCACGGCGGCTTCGAGCGGGGTCGATCGGGATTGTCTTCGGGCAGTCGTGACGCTGTGCAGGCTCAGGATTGACCGCCCTTTTTGGCCCACGAATCCCGCAGTGT
>QGUL01000006.1 GCA_003242425.1 Pseudomonadota bacterium
CGGCGCGGGCGGCGTCATGCACTCGGGCAGGCGCGGCTCCGCATGACGGACGAAACGCAGCGCGCGCTCGGCGTATTCGTGACCTTGCGCGACCGCGAGCTGGAAGAGGCCGTGCGCCAGGCCGTCGTCGCGCGGCACGCCGCGGCCGTGGGTGTACATCCAGCCGAGAGCGTATTGCGCTTCGGCGTCGCCCGCGCGTGCGGCCTCGCAGTAAAGCGTTGCCGCTTTCAGTTGATCCTTGGGTACGCCTTCGCCGTGTTCGTAGGCGACGGCCTGTTGGACGAGGTCGCTGTGCGTGCCGGCATGCGCGGCGCCGCACAGCGCGAAGACGAGACTCAGCGCGCAAACCGCTTCATGGCGCAGCCATGCGCGTACCCGCTCCATCGGCCGAACCCCTCCTCGAGAAGTGCTCGACGTACCACGCGAGCGCCTCCTCCAGCCCCGCGCGCACGTCGTGCGTCGGCGCATAACCGAGCAAACGGCATGCCTTGGAGATATCGGCCTGCGAGTGGCGCACGTCGCCCGGACGGAAATCCGCGTACGCGGCTTGTGCCTGGGCGACGGCGGGAAAGCGCTGCGAGAGCAGTTCGCGCAGCATGGCGAACAAATGGTTCAGGGTCGTGCGGCCGCCGACGGCGACGTTGTAGACCTGGTTGACCGCCGCTTCGTCCTCGGTGAGCGCGGCCAGCAGATTGGCCTGCACCGCGTTGGCGATGTAGCAGAAGTCGCGCGAGGTTTCGCCGTCGCCGTAGATGACGACCTGTCCGCCCTCCAGCAGCGCCTTGATCCAGCGTGGAATGACGGCGGCGTAGGCGCCGTTGGGGTCCTGCCGCGCGCCGAAGACGTTGAAGTAACGCAGGCCGATGTTCTGCATGCCGTAGGCGCGCGCGAACACGTCGGCATAGAGCTCGTTGACGTACTTCGTCACCGCATAGGGCGACAGCGGACGGCCGATGCGGTCTTCGATCTTGGGCAGGTGCGGCGAATCGCCGTAGGTGGAGCTGGAGGCCGCGTAGACGAAGCGTTTAACGCCCGCGTCGCGTGCCGCGACCAGCATGTTGAGGAAGCCGGTGACGTTCGCGGTGTTGGTGGTAATGGGATCGGCGAGCGAACGCGGCACCGAACCCAGGGCCGCCTGATGCAGCACGATGTCCACGCCCTTGCAGGCTTCACGGCAAACCGCGAGATCGGCGATGTCGCCCTCGATGAAGCGGTGACGCGCCCATGCCTCCTCGCCCACCGCCGCGCGCACTTCCTCGAGATTGCGGCGATGGCCCGTGGCGAAGTTGTCGAGGCTCGTCACCTCCTGCCCCAGGCGCAGCAGCACCTCCAGCAGATGCGAACCGATGAAGCCGGCCGAGCCCGTGACCAGCCAGCGCCGCGGCTGCCGCGCGATGCGTTCCTGCACTTGTCGCACGGCCGTCATAGGCGCCACACCACGTAGCCCTTGGCCCGCAGCGCCTGCGCGTCGGCCACGGCTTTCACGTCCATGAAAATGCCGTTGGGGATGAGCTTGTCGGAAAGATCGCTGCGGTAGCGCTCGACCAGTTCCTTGTGTGCCACCGCGGCGACGATCGCGCCCGCGCGCGGCAGCTTGTCCCAGGGCAGCAGCGTCACGCCGTATTCCTCCATCGCCTCGTGCGGATCGGCGAGCGGATCGTGCACGTGCACGCGCGCGCCGTAGGACTGCAGCTCGCGGATGATGTCGATCACGCGCGAATTGCGCAGATCCGGACAGTTCTCCTTGAAAGTGAGGCCGAGCACCGTGACGTCGGCGTTGTAGATCGTGTGGCCGGCGCGCGTCATCTGCTTCACCGTCTGCTCGGCGATGTACTTGCCCATGCCGTCGTTGATGCGCCGGCCGGCGAGGATCACCTGCGGGTGGTAGCCCAGCATCTCGGCCTTGTGGGTGAGGTAGTAGGGATCGACGCCGATGCAGTGTCCGCCCACCAGGCCGGGCCGGAACGGCAGGAAGTTCCACTTGGTGCCCGCCGCCTCCAGCACTTCCAGCGTGTCGATGCCGATGCGGTGGAAGATCAGCGCGAGCTCGTTCACCAGCGCGATGTTGAGGTCGCGCTGCGTGTTCTCGATGACCTTGGCGGCTTCGGCCACCTTGATGCTGGAGGCGCGATGCACGCCGGCGGTAATGATGCTGCCGTACATCTGCGCCACCCGTTCCAGCGTCTCGGGCGTGTCGCCGGCCACCACCTTGACGATGCGCGTCAGCGTGTGTTCGCGGTCGCCGGGGTTGATGCGCTCGGGCGAATAGCCGACGTAGAAGTCCTGCTTCCACTTCATGCCGGATTCGCGTTCCAGCACGGGAATGCAGACCTCTTCGGTCGCGCCGGGATAAACGGTGGATTCGTACACCACGGTCGCGCCGCGCCGCATGTGGCGGCCGACGTATTCGCTCGCGCTCACCAGCGGACGGAAGTCGGGCTGATGCGCATCGTCCACCGGCGTCGGCACCGCCACGACGATGAACGACGCTTCGCCGATGGCCTTGGGATCGGTCGTGACCTCCAGCTTGGTCGCGGCTTTCAGTTCCTCGGTGCCGACCTCGCCGGTCGGGTCGACGAAGCGGCGGTAGGCCGCCACTTTCGTTTCGGACAAATCGAAGCCGACGGTCCGGTATTTCTTGCCGAACTCGACTGCCAGGGGCAGGCCCACGTAGCCGAGCCCCACGACTGCAACTGTCGTCATGTCTCCCTCTAGGTTGTCGTTCTCACGGACGCGTTGCAGTGCCGCCTACAAGGTTTTCAAAAGCGATTCCGCTTCAGACTTCACTTGCGCGTTCTCGTGATTCACCAGGTTCTGCAATTCGGCCTTCGCCGCCTGGCCCTTGCCCGCCTTGATGAGCGCCTTGGCGTAGTTCATGCGGATGGCGGCGGCGTCGGGCGCAAGCTTCACGGCCTGCTCCAACAGCGGCAGGCCGCGTGCCACATCGCCCCGGTCGACCAGCAGGGTGCCTAGTGTATCCATAATGGCCGGGTTCGTCGGCGCGATGTCGTAAGCCTTTTGCGCATACTCGACCGCTTTGGGGTCGTTCTGCTGGGCGGCGGCCCAGGCCATGTTGTTGAGCGCAATGGCGTTGTGCGGTTCGGCGCTGAGGATGACCTTGTAATGGGCGATGGCCGCGGCATAGTCGCGGCTGCGCAGTTCGCGCTCGGCCAGGTAGTTGCGCGCGACCAGGTCGTTCGGATGCGACTTGATCCACTGGTCGGCGAGCGTCCGCCCGGCGGCCGTCTGGCCGGACTGGTCGAGCACCCGATGCAGCTTGATGAAGACGGCAGTGCTCGACGGCGTGCGTTTCAGCGCCTCGCGGTATCCGCGTTCGGCGTCGGCCCATTTCTGCTGGGTATTGTGGACGTCGCCTTCGAGCGCCCAGCCGAGCCCGTTGTCGGGCTGCGATTTCTGCAGCTTGCGCGCTTCCGCCAACGCCTCCTCGGCGCGGTTGGTCGCCAGCAGAATGCCGACGATCTGGTTATGGGCCTGCTCCAGGTCGGGACGCAGCGCCACCGCCTTGCGCAGCGCCTGCAATGCCGCATCGGCGTTCTTCTCCACGCCGTAGGCCTGCGCAAGACGCAGATAGCCCGCGGGCGAGCCGGGCGCCGCGTTCACCAGTTTCTGGAAGGTGCTGATGGCCTGCTGCGTCTCGCCGCCCGCCAGCAGCGCCTGGCCCGCGGCATCCAGCACCGCCGTGCTGTTCGGCACTTTGGCGAGCGCATTGTGCGCCGCGGCAATCGCGCCCTGGCGGTCTTCGGTGCGGCGGTAATAGTTGATGAGCGCGACGTGCGCGGTCGCCGAAGCCGGGTTGTGTTCCACCGCACGCTCGATGACCCGCAGCACTTCCGCGCGGTCCGCGCCGGTAGCGCTCAGGATGCTGGCGTAGCCCAGCAGGAGTTTTTCGTCGCCGGGTTTTTTCGCCAGCGGCGCCTCGAAACGCTTGCGCGCCTCGGCAGGCTTGCGGTCGCGGATGTCGAGCCGGGCGAGATTGAGCAGCGCCGGGTAGTAGTAAGGATCGAAGCCGAGCGCCTTTTCGAAACTCGCCCGCCCCGCCTCGGGCTTCTTCTGGGCGACGTACAGCACGCCCTTGAGGTTGTGGGTGAGCGGGTTCTGCGGCTGTTTCTGCTCCAGCGTCTGCAGCGCTTCGGCCGCCTTGTCGTAGTTCTGCGCGCGGATGTAGTTCAACACCAGCAGCAGATCGGCGCGATAGTCGCTCTGGTCGGCCGCGGAAGCCTCTTCCAGCGCCTCGATGGCTTCCTCCTCCTCGCCGCGCGCGAAATGCACCTGCCCGAGCCGCGCGCGCACGGCGGGGTCGTTCTTGTCCAGGCGCGCGGCGCGTTCGAAGTACTCGCCGGCGCGCTTGATGTCGTTGTTCGCCAGATAGGCCTCGCCGGCCAGCGCGAGCACCTTGGGATTGTCTTTGGCCTGGTAGAGCAGCGGCTCCAGGGTGTCGAGCGCGCGGTCGGCCTGTCCCATGCGCAGTTGCGCGTTCACCAGCATCTGGCGCGCGCCTTGATGGCGCGGCAGCCGGTCCACCACCTTGCGCAGCGCCTCTTCGGCGCGCACATAGGCGCCGAGCTGCAGATGCGCCGAACCGGCGACGAGCAGGCTGGGCACGTGCTCGGGCGCGACGCGCAGCACCTGTTCGGCATGTTCGATCGCGTCCCGGTAGCGCCCCTCGCGCAGCGCGAGCAGGCCCTTCAGATATTCGAGCTGCGGATCGTGGCCGCCTTCCTTCTGCGCCGCTTCGATGAGCTCGGCGGCGCGCGGGTAACGCTTGTCGCTGATGAGCACGGCGATCTGCGCGCGCCGCGCTTCCTGGTTGTCCGGCTCCAGCGCCACGACCCGGGCGTAAAGCTGCTCCGCTTCGGCATGCCTGTCCTGAGCGGCGAGCAGCTCGGCCTTGAGCATCAGCACATCGACGTTGTCCGGCTCGCGCTCCAGCGTGGCCTGGATGCGCTGCTCCGCGGCTTCCACATCGCCGCGCGCCATCAACACGCGCGCCTGGCCGGCGACGGCCGCGCCGTAGCCCGGCTGCGCCTGCAAGGCCTCGGCGTACGCGCGGTCGGCTTCGTCCAGATTGGCCTGCTGCAACCAAGCGTCGCCGATCGCCGTCTTGAACCTTGCTTGCGCGGCCGGATCGCGCAATTGCCGCGTACCGTATTCGTTCACCAGGTCGCGCCCTTTGCCGAGGCGCACCATGGCGCGCGCGAGCGGCGGCAGGACCTGCTCTTCGGAAAACCCGAGCTCGTGCGCCCGCCGCAACTCCTTCTCGGCCGTGACCCAGTCGCGCTGGCCGAGCAGCGTGATGCCGAGCAGATAGCGCGCTTCGGCATAGTCCGGCTCCTGCTGCAGGGCGTTGCGCAACTGGATGACCGCCGCCTTGGGTTCGTTCTTGGCGAGGTAGGACTTGGCCGAATTCACCAGGGTCTCGGGGTTCTCCGCACAGCCGGCCAGCAGCGCCGCAGCGAGCAATATCGCAACCGTGTACCGCGCAGGACGATGGTTTTTCATCGGGGGCTCCTTCCGGTGGGCCTTACTTGAGTCCAAAGCGATGCATGAGGTCGTAGAGAGTCGGCCGGCTGATGCCGAGCAGTTCGGCCGCGCGGCTGAGGTTGCCGTTCACCCGGCCGAGCACGCGCACCACGGCCTGCTTCTCGGCCATGTCGCGCACCTGGCGCAGGTTGAGCGCCTCGGGATCGTCCTCGCTCGGACGCAGGCCGATGTCGGCGGCATGGATGGCGGGGCCGTCGGCCATGATCACCGCGCGCTTGATGGCGTTCTCCAGTTCGCGCACGTTGCCCGGCCACGGATGCGCTTCGATGGCTGCGATGGCGTCGGGCGCGAGCGTCATCGTGCCGCGCCGCTGTTCCTGGGCGAACTTGCGCACGAAGGCGTGCGCGATGAGGCTCGCGTCGCCGTGCCGGGCGCGCAGCGGCGGAATCTCGATCACCAGTTCCGCGAGGCGGTAATAGAGGTCTTCGCGGAAGCGTCCGGCGCTGATGAGATCCTTAAGGTTCTGGTGCGTGGCGCAGACGATACGCACGTCCACGGGGATCTCGTCGCGGCCGCCCACGCGCTCGATCACCCGCTCCTGCAGGAAGCGCAACAGCTTCGCCTGCAGCGATTGCGGCAGATCGCCGATCTCGTCGAGGAACAGCGTGCCGCGATGGGCCATCTCGATCTTTCCCGGCGTCTGTTTCACCGCGCCGGTGAAGGCGCCCTTCTCGTAGCCGAACAGCTCGCTCTCCAGCAGGTTCTCCGGAATCGCCGCGCAGTTGATGGCGACGAAACGGTGCGAGCGGCGCGGCGACTGCGTGTGCACCGCGCGTGCGAGCAGTTCCTTGCCGGTGCCCGACTCGCCGAGCAGCATGACCGTGGCGCTGCTCGGCGCCACCTTGTCGATCAGGGCGCAGACGCGCTGCATCTGCGGATCGCGGGTGATGATGCCCGAGACGCTGCTTTCCTGATGCGCGGCCTGCAGCCTGCGGTTCTCCTCCTGCAGCTCGTACACCCGGTACGCCCGCTCGATGGTGAGCGCGAGGATCTCCGACTCGAAAGGTTTGGAGTTGAAGTCGTAGGCGCCGAGCGCGATCGCGCGCAGCGCGTTCTGACGGTCGTTCTGGCCGGTGAGCACGATGACCTTGGAATCGGGCGAAAGCGTCAGCACGGTCTGCAGCAGCCTGAAGCCCTCGGAGGGGTCGTCCGGCCGCGGCGGCAGCCCGAGATCCATGGTGATGACGGCCGGTTCGAAACGCCGGATCTGCGCGACCGCGCTGTCGTAGTCGTCGGCCACCACCGTTTCGTATTGGTCGAAGGCCCAGCGCATCTGCTTCTGCAGGGCCGGATCGTCTTCGACGATCAGCAGGGGTTTGGGTTTCTCGTTCATGCGGCTCGACTCATGGGAACGGAGATCGCCGCCGCGTGGCGCGGCAGCAGGACCTTGATGCAAGTGCCCCGGTTGAGCGCACTGTCGACCTCGATGCGCCCGCCGATGGACTGGATGTATTGCGCGCTTTCGTAGGCCCCGATGCCAATGCCGTTCGGCTTGGTTCTCGGGAAAGGCCGGAAGACCCGGTCGCGTCCGATTTCGGTGCTCATGCCCACCCCGTTGTCCTGCACTTCCACCCCCGCCGCGTCGTCGCCGCCGTACACGCGCACGCGCACGTGCCCGTCCGGTTCGGTGGCATCGAGCGCGTTCTGGACGAGATGGCCGATGACGTGTTCGAGGCGGTCCTCGTGCGCCAGCACCGAGAGCGCGTTCTCGATATTCACGCTCAGGCGCCGCTCGTCGGCGCCCTTGGCGCGCTGCACGCGCGTCACCACGCCGCCGAGATCGACGCTGCGCCGGTTCTCCACCGGCGTCGCGCCTGCGCGCAATTGCGCGAGCAGCGCGTTCATGCGGCTTTCCACGTGCTTGACGGTCTCGATCATGTCGTCCTGGAAAGCCGGGTTGTCGCGGTGACGGTCGGCGTTCCTGACCAGCAGGTTGAGCTGCGCCACCAGGTTCTTGAGGTCGTGCACGACAAAGGCCGACATGCGGTTGAAGGCGTCGAACTTGCGCGCCTCCAGCAGCGCCTCGGTCGCCTGCGCCTGGCCGAGATAGCTCGCCGCCTGGTGCGCGGCGGTTTTGAGCAGATCGCGCACTTCCCAGTTGATGTCGAGCTTGGCGCGCGGCGTGGCGAGCACCACGAAACCGCTCAGCTCCTCGCCGACCAGCAGCGGCACGATCAGCCACGCCGACGACATGCTCGCGAGCCATTGCGGCAGCTTCAGGCCGGGATAGCTTTCCGGGTTGCCGCGGCAGGCCTCGACGTCGACGACCCAGCGCCGTTCGGCGAGGAAGCGCACCAGGCTGCCGTCCTCCGGCTCGGCCTCATGCACCGCGCTCATGTTCCAGCGCGCGCTCTGGCGGTAACGGCCTTGCTCGTCGCGCAGCCACAGCGCGCCGGCCGGGCTTTCCACCAGATCGGCCAGCGCGCGCACCACCCGCTCCTGCAGGCTGCCGCGGTCCTCCGCGCCGAGCACGCGCGTGAAGCGCAGCCACTCCTCGCGGTAGTCGTAGCGATAGGAAAAGAAGTTCTTGTTGACGTAAACCTTCAGCCGCGAGCGCAGCGTGCCGGAGCAGAACAGCGTCGCGAGCACGAGCAGCGCGCCGAACAGCAGCGCGATCTGCAGGGTGCTGCCCCACGTGCCGCCGAAGTAGCGCACGTAATAGCCCACGCCCGCGGCCGCGAGCAGATAGAGGCCCGAACCGAGCAGCGCGGTGGAATGGAACACCACGCGCCGCGACATGTGGATGTCGATCGTCCAGTCCTTGTTGCGGACCGCGGCGAGCGCGAGAAACGGCACCACCAGCGCCTGCGCGGCGGCGTGCGCGCTCCATACCGCCACGTCGAGCTGGCTGAAGAGCACCGCGTCCACGTACATGAACAGGTTGTAGACGAAGGCACCGCCGAGGCCCAGGCAAAGCGGCTTGAGCGCCCAGCGCGAGGCTTCCGGCGCGTTGCGCAACAGCTGTTCGATCAGCACCAGGCCGTAGATCGAAATGCCGAGCAGCGCGACGTATCCCAGCCGCTGCGCCGAGGAACCGAGCGTGGGCAATCCGGGCGGCTGCGAAGGCAGCACGGCCGCGACGGCGACCAGTGCGACCAGGAGCGCCGTGCCCGACATGGCCGCGCGCCGCACGGCGCGCTTGCCCGTGCGGCCGCCGTAGAGCAACAGCATGAGGAAGGCGCACAGCGCGGCCATGCGCGCCAGATCGAGCCCGTGGCAGAGCAGCCACATGCCGTGCGCGGCTGTGCGCGCATAGGCGAGCCCCGCGCCGGCCCATACGGCGCTCAGGCCCATCGCGGCGAGCAGCACGGTGGCGCGCGCGCCGCCGCGCCAGCCGAGCGCGAGTTGCACGGCGAAGGCGGCGAAGGCAAGGAGCGCGAAGCCGTAACTCCAGCTCGCGGGCGCGGCGTAGTTGAACTCGCTCACCACTTTGGCGCTCCCCTCGAAATGGCGCCGCACGAACCGTCGCCCGCGCGCCCCGCGCCGGAATCCCGTTTCGCCGCTTGGAAGCGCTCGTCTGTCATGGCTCGGCACGCGCAGTCGCCCTACGGCTAACGTGCGCCCTCACCGAAGATCACCACCCGCACGGTCTCGAACAGGATGAAGAGATCGAGGAACAGCGAGTGGTTTTTCACGTAATACAAATCGAACTGCAGCTTGCGCGTGGCGTCCTCCACCGAGGCGCCGTAGGGATAGCGCACCTGCGCCCAGCCTGTGAGTCCGGGTTTGACGCTGTGGCGGGCGGCGTAGTACGGCAGTTGCGCCTCCAGCGCGGCGACGAACACCGGCCGTTCGGGACGCGGCCCGACGAAGCTCATCTCGCCCTTGAGCACGTTCCACAACTGCGGCAGCTCGTCGATGCGCGTGCGGCGGATGAAACGCCCGAAAGGCGTGATGCGAGGATCGTTCTCCTGTGCCCACACCGCGCGGCCGTCGCTCTCGGCGTCCACGCGCATGCTGCGGAATTTCAGCAGCGTGAAGGTCTTGCCGGCGTATCCCACCCGTTCCTGCCTGTAGATCACCGGCCGGCCGCTTTCCAGCAGGATGACGAGCGCCGTCAGCAGCATGATCGGCAGGGTGAGGACGAGCAGCGCGCTGGCGACCACGATGTCGAACAGCCGCTTGACGAAGTTCCGCAGCGCGTTCTGGCGGAAGCCCTCGCCGTAGATCAGCCAGCTCAATTTGAGCGAGTCGAGCGGCACCTCGCCGCCGACCCGTTCGTGGAAGGCCGACAGGGTGGTGACGCGCACCCCGCGCATGCGGCAGTTCAGCAGTTCGGGCAAGGGCACCACGCCGCCGCGCTGTTCGCGAACCGCCACGATCACTTCGTCGACGTTCAGGTCGCGCACCGCCTGCTCGACCGAGATGCCGCCCTTGATGATGTCGGCCTCGGGAATGGCCTGCTGCTCCGGCGACTTGAGCGGATAGAAGCCGACCACCGACAGGCCGGGGCAGCCGTGCAGCGTCTGCGCGACCGAGCGCGCATCGGCGCCGGTGCCCAGCACCAGGATGCGGTGCGTGAACAGCCCTTCGCCCGACGAAGCCGCGTCGATCACGCGGCGCAGTCCGAGCGAGCTGACGAGCACGATGAACACCGTGTAGCCGAGCGCGTCCTGATAGACGCTGCCGTTCGGCATGGCGAAGAACAGCAGATAGGCGATCGGGAAACCGATCAGCAGCGCGACCAGCAGCCGCGAGGCGAAATGCGACAGGGACGGCACGCTCTGGCGCCGGTACAGGCCCAGCGCGCCGTTGATACATACCATCAGACCGGCGAAGGTGAAGGCCGCCGACAAGGGACTGGCGTCACTCTCGGTGCCCTGGGACTGCAAGGCCACCGCGAGCAACATGGCCACGAAGAAGACGCCACCTTCCAATGCCAGTTGCAACAGCGTCGCAATCGGCACGTAGTGACGAAACAGGCTGATCATTCTTTGTGTTCCTCACCTTTGCGTCTCCCCTTTTTGTCGTTGTTCTCGTATGCAGACCGACCCTTCCACGCTCGATGAGCTCGTTCATCGGCGCGCCGAAAACACATACGGATTGCGAGCGTGATGGCGGGCGACTTCGCATGCGCTGCGCTGCCCGCGCCGTGATGTCGCGTCCACCCCGTTGCCGCTCAGCGCAATGCCCCTCCGTCGAGTGCGAACGATGGTGCCATACCCCTCTATGAGGGTTTGTTAAACATTGAGTCACCCCGCGGAGACAGCGGCCGTAAAGCGTTTCACTTCGGCGCGAGGGTGGGACGCCGATCGGCGCGCGATGCGAGCTTGTGAAGGCCGTGGCGCAGGAGCAGCACGGCCGGCATGCGCTGCCACATGGCGCGCAAGCGCAACAATTGCCATGCGCCGCGCTGCGCGAGCGTGCGGCCACGGTCGGGATGGATCGGAAAGAGCGCGGCGGCGAACAACACGGAAGTGAATCTTCGTACAGGTGTCGCCGGACGCCAGACATCGAGCGCGCGTTCGAATGCGGGATCGAGCGGCGTCCCGAACCAGGCCTGGGCGAGGCGCACCGCGTACCACAACGGGCGGCCGAGCCCGTGCAAGGCCGCGTGCTCGAGCAGTTCCGTCCAGAGCCGTGCATGGCCGCCGTGCGTGCGCAGCAGCCCGTCCATGTCCACGAGATCGCGCAGCCGCTCGGCCGTGTCCACGTCCTGCACCAGATTCACGGCCGCATGCAGCACCTGGTCCGCGGCGCTCAGCACACGGAAAGGCTCGAGCTTCGACGGCACGCTGTCGGCGAGAAGCCGCGCCGCGTCGGGCTTCATGCGGGCCGTCGGCGGCAGGATGGTGTGATGCAGGTCGACCTCGAGATGACGCCCCGGCCCGACGAGCGGCGGGATCTCGTGGCTCCATTCGCGGTAGTAGCGCTCGTCGTACGGATCCTTGCTCTCGGACCGCCAGCCCGCGCGGCGCAGGGCCGCCTCCACGCGCGCAAGCTCCCCGGCCGGCACCATGAGATCGAGATCGCTGAGCGGACGGCCCTCGGCAAAGCCGTATTCCTGCGCCGCGTAGGCCGCGCCTTTCAGCAGCACCAGCGGCACCCCGAGCGGCGCGAGCGTCTGCGCGAGATGATGCTGTTCCAGCCGCACGAGTTGCAGTTGATAGCGCGCGACAGCGGCGCCCGATTCCAGATGCGCAGCGGCCCGTTCGGGCACGTGCTCCAGCACGCCGGCCGCCGCGCAGCGGGCGTGCAGCACCCCGTGCAGCCGCGCGCGCCGGGCGACCCGGACGAGCAGATCCCATTCGGAAGGACCGAGATGCGCCAGCGCGGCCGGCACGCAGAGCGCGCGCAGCAGCAGAGCGCAATGCGCCGGCGGTTGCGGGATGCCGTGCTGCGAGCGCCGCTTCATTGCCCCACCGCGAGCGGCTGCACCGCGCGCGCCAGCAGTTCGTCCACGGCAGCGACTGCTTCTTCGAGCTCGCCATAGCAGACGCGGTAACAGCGGCAGCTTTGCACCAGCCGCGCCACCGCCTCGAACGCGCGCTCGCCCAGCAGCTCGTAGTTGAACGCGTTGCCCGACACTTTGACGAAGGCGAGGCCTGCGTCCACCGGCTCCACCGACAGGCGCGCGCCTTTGCGGAACTGGGGAAAGACGATCAGCGCCGGCACCGCGGGTTCGGCGCGCGCGGCAACGCTTTGCGGCGTCGGCGCCACGTGCGCGACGTCGCCCTTGCGGGTGCCGTGGAAAGTGGGACCGATGACCGCTTCGGGCGCGAAACGCGCGAAAACCGCGATGGACTCGTTCTTGAGCGAGACGGGCCGCACGAGCGGCAGCAGGCGGTGAACGCGCAGCCGCACCACGCCGAACTCGTCCGACAGGAGCCTGAAACCGCGCGCGGTCAGCGCGGCGGTGAGCGTGCTCTTGCCCGTACCCGGCACGGCGGGAATCAGCACGCCCAGTCCGTCGCGCGCCACGGTGCCTGCGTGCAGCAACAGATAGCGGTGGCAGCGCGAAGCCACGCACCAGTTGATCCCCCATTCGAACATGGGCAGGTGGTGCGCGGCCGGCAGGGCGTCGAACGGCGCGTCACCGTCGAGCACGAATTGCACGTAAGGACGCAGGCGGTCGCGCCAGCGGCGTTTCCGCTCCAGCCGCACCGTCACGTCGTGGAAAACGTTCGCGCATTCGAGCGGAAAGGCGCCGTAGAGCCGCTGCAGCGCCTCGGCGAAACCGGGAACGTCGCCGCGCACCCGCACCCGGATCAGTCCGCAGTCGAGCGACAGACCCTCGTTGCGCAGGCGCCGGCGCAGTTCCGCGACCGGCAGCTCGGCGATCATGCAGCGACGGCGTCGTCGCGCATCACCAGACCCATCGCCGCCAGCTCCGCTAGATGTGCGTTGAGGATGCGTGTCCACTCATTCCGGTCTTCGCTGGTCATGCCGTCGCCGCCCTCGACGCATTCCCCGATCAGCGCATCGACCGTCATCGGGCCGCTGCGCAGGGCGTCGAAAACGCACCAGGCCGCTTCGTTGAGGAAATGGGTCTGCCACGACAAGGGATTGAAGACGATGACGGCATCGTCCAGACGGACGATACGAACCCGGTCCGGCAGCACGATCCGCCACCGGACCGGGACCGTCCCTACCTCCTCCATCAGCCGGATTTGAACATCTGCGCCGCCGCCAGGTTGGTCAACAATCCGGCGGAATTGGCGCACGCGAGCGACGCGATCGCACCCGTCGCGGCGGGCTCCCATGCGAAGCCCGTGATTTGCGCGGGCGCATTGGGATCCGCTTTATCGATCCGGACCAGCGCGAAGGCGGTGCCTACCGACTCTTCGCTCAGGCCCTGCTGGCCGACCTGCAGATCGGTTGCCGTCGGCAATCCGCCGTTGTTCACGCGGTAGTAGCTCCTGCCGTCGAACGAGCGGATGTAGGTGCCTTCCAGCACGACCGGCTGCTCCTGACCTTCGGTCTGCCGCGTCAGTTGCAGCAGCTCGATCGGCATGCGCACCCATTGGTCCGCACCGTCGGTGATCGCGCCGCCGGTCTCGATGATGTCCACATTGCTCTTCTGCAGGCAGACGCCCGCGCTGTTGATCGCCTGTGCCCAGCCGGCAGTCGGCCCCAAAGTGAAGATCATGGGCGCGGCGAGCGCGCCCTTCATCAACTTGCGTCGATTGGTTTTCATCAAATGGCGCCGTAAAAGGTTGTGCGAACCCTCCGGCCTGCATGGGTGCAAAGCGGATGCCTCCGCCCACGAGCCCGCGCAAACCCTTGATGTACTGGTCGCAGCGCGCACTTTGCATCAATTGCGCGCCGGCCAATGTAAAAAAATGCGACGTCCGCACGAGGCCGCCCCGCACGCATAACACTTGCACTCTAGGGGCGGCGCGCCCGCACCACGAACGCATGACTGAGCAGCGCGCCGAGCGGTTTGACGATGTGTAACAAACGCGCCGCCCAGCGCGTCTCCAATAGCCACTGATAGTGCGCGAAACGCTCGGGCAGGATGGGCAGCCAGTACAAGGTCGGCTGCCAGCCCGCCTCGCGCACGGCGCGCAGGACTTGCGCGGGCCGCTCGTAACGCAAATGCGCACGCTTGCCGCGCAGGCGCCGCATGAACACTTCGACGAGATGCGGGAGGCACCAGAAATTCAGGCCGTCGATCCAGATTTCGCCGCCCGGGCGCGTTACGGCCGCGAGCGCGCGTATGGCGCCTTCGCTTTGCGAGAGCGCCTGCGTGACCCCGAAGCACAGCACGCCGTCCACGCATCGCTCGCGCAGCGGCAGACGCGTCACGTCGCCCGCGACATAGCGCACGCCGATGTCGTCGCGCAGCCGTGCCTTGCGCAAGGCTTCGAAGGAGTAATCCAGGCCGATCACCTCGGCGCCGAGCGTGCGCAGATAGCGGGAATAGGTGCCGGCACCGCAGCCCGCGTCCAGCCACAGCCCCCTGGCGCGCGCGGTATCGAAATGGCGCTGGAAGTGACGCAGGCGCGTTTCCAATCCGGTGCGCGACCAGCCGGCAATGCCGGCGTCGTCGTCGTAGCGGCGCGCGAACTCGCGAAAGCGCGCGCTCCAGGCGCGCTCGAATTCCGTCTTGCTGGGCGATTCGCCGGCCGGATTCAAGGCGCAACGCTCCGTTGAGCTGGGGACCGCATGATAACCGTGGAAGAAATCTACAACGCCGCGCGCCGGGAGCTCCAAGCGCTGGGGAAAAAAGTTAACGATTCAGGGGGAGCCCTCGCGCCCCCGGGACGAGAAGTTTGCCGGGCCCCCCCCGCCGTAGACAG
>QGUL01000286.1 GCA_003242425.1 Pseudomonadota bacterium
AGGTCCTGGGACACGGTGCGCGCATAAGGCGCGACCCCCACCATGGCGGAGGCCGGCGAGAAACGCTGATGCGCCATCAAGTAGTCGCTGATGTTGCTGCCGGCCGGCGCGACGTTGGCAACCGGCGCGGCGACCGGCGCGTCGCCGAGCTGCTGGACCGGCTGCGCCGCCGGGGCGGCTGCCGGCGCGGCGACGATCTGGGTTTGCGGCGGAGAAACCATGGGCAGCGCCATCCAGCCGACCAGGGCCACGGCCGCCACCCCGGCCGCGGCCGAGAGCGCGAACCAGGCCGGGTGGCGCTGGAAGCCCGTACGCGAGCGCCGAGGGGCAAGCACGGCCGGCTCCTGCGCGAGCCGTTCGCTGAAGCTGGCCGGCAGGGAGCTGCCATGCTGGCCGCGCAGGACGTCGCCGACGAGGTGGTAAAGGTCCCAGGCTTGGCGCGCCTCGGGATCCTGCTTCAGGCGCCTGATACAGCCCTCGGATTCGGGACCGCTCAGTTCGCCGTCCATGAGCGCCGACACTTCTTCTTTCATCGGTTCACCACCTTCTGTCTTTGCGTGTATCCAACAACGGTCGCAGTTTCGCCGCAATCGCCTCGCGCGCCCTGAAGATGCGCGAGCGCACGGTCCCGATCGGACAGTTCATGATCGATGCGATCTCCTCGTAGCTGAGTCCCTCGATCTCGCGCAGGGTGATGGCCGTGCGCAAATCCTCGGGCAGCTCCTCCATGGCCTGATTGACCGTCGCACCGATCTGCTTGCTCATCAACATGCTCTCGGGCGTATTGATGTCCCGGAGCTGTTCCCCGTCCTCGAAGCTCTCGGCTTCCTCGGAGTCGTATTCGGTCGTCGTCGGCGCACGCCGTCCCATCGCCACCAAGTAGTTCTTGGCGGTGTTGATCCCGATCCGGTACAACCAGGTGTAGAACGCGCTGTCGCCCCGGAACGAGGGCAGCGCGCGGTACGCCTTGACGAAAGCCTCCTGGGCCACGTCTTCCACTTCCGCTGGGTCCCGGATGAAGCGGGACAGCAGCCGGCCGAGCTTGCGCTGGTACTTGGAAACGAGCAGATCAAACGCATGTTTGTCGCCCGCCTGCGCACGCTCGACCAATTGCTGGTCTATATCCCGGTCACTCATTCGCCGCCGTTTTTCCTGTTGCCTCACGGTTAGCTTGTAAGGCGATGCCGGTCAGGCGGCGGGAGTATACCGGAGCACTCTCGGCGAATTGGCCACGACCTTGCAGCAAGAGACAGGTCCCTTCTGGGTTAGTTCAGTTCGGACGATCGGACGCGAAGGCCGAATGCCAGCGCAGCCACACCCGCAAGCGGCGGAACGCCTCGGCTTCCACGCGGTCCGGTGTAACGAGAATCGCCGTGCGCCGGCCCTGCCCGTCCCGCAGCTCCAGCACGGCGAGCCACGGTGCCGGGACGAGGCCGCCCTCCACCGTCACGGCCCCCGTGGCGCCTGCAAGGGCCAGACCGCCATCGGGGCGGCCGACGAGCCGCAAGCCCGACTGCCGCCACAGTCTTAGCGTCTCTGCGCCCCAGGACAGCAGCACCCCGGCGCAGACCAGGCCGAGCGCCAGCCCTTCCAAGGCGATGAAGGCGCAGGCCAGCCCCAGCAGGTGCATGAACGACACGGCCGCGCAAAGCGCGGCCGGTCGGTGGAGGATGAGGTCCGGAGCCTTCAAATCTGTTTGAAGATCAGCGTGCCGTTGGTGCCGCCGAAACCGAAGGAGTTCGACAGCGCGGCACGGATGCGCATCGGACGCGCCTGCAACGGCACGTAATCCAGATCGCAGGCCGGATCGACGTCGACCAGGTTCGCCGTCGGCGGGGCGACCTGGTGATGGACCGCCAGCACCGAGAAGACCGCTTCGATCCCGCCGGCGGCGCCGAGCAGGTGCCCGGTCATGGACTTGGTCGAGCTCACCGCGAGCTTCTTGGCATGCTCGCCGAAGCAGCGCTTGATCGCGACGGTCTCGGCCACGTCGCCGAGCGGCGTGGAGGTACCGTGGGCATTGATGTAGTCGATGTCCTCGGGATTGAGCCCCGCATTGCGGAGCGCATTGGCCATGCAGCGCATGGCCCCGTCGCCGTCCTCGCAGGGCGCGGTCATGTGGAAGGCGTCGGCGCTCATGCCGTAGCCGGCCAGCTCCGCATAGATCCTGGCGCCGCGCTTCTTGGCGTGCTCGTACTCCTCCAGCACCAGCACGCCCGCCCCTTCGCCCAGCACGAAGCCGTCGCGGCCCTTGTCCCAGGGACGGCTGGCCGTGGCCGGGTCGTCGTTGCGGGTGGACAGCGCGCGCATCGAGGCAAAACCGCCGACACCCAGGGGGCTGACGGTGCTTTCCGCGCCGCCGGCGATGGCGACGTCGATGTCGCCGTACTCGATCAGCCGCATGGCATCGCCGATGCAGTGATTGGAGGTGGTGCAGGCGGAGACCACGGCGTAGTTCGGGCCCTTGAAGCCGTACATGATCGAGAGGTTGCCCGCGATCATGTTGATGATGCTGCCGGGTACGAAGAACGGCGAGATCTTGCGCGCGCCGCCGCTCATCAGCGCCTCATGGGTTTCCTCGATCATCGGCAGACCGCCGATGCCCGAGCCGATGACGCAACCGATGCGCTCGGCGTTGGCTTCGGTGACTTCGATGCCCGAATCCTTGATCGCCTGGATGGCAGCCGCCATGCCGTAATGGATGAAGGCATCCATGCGGCGGGCTTCCTTCGTGGGGATGTATTCGCCCACGTCGAAGCCCTTCACCTCGCCGGCGATCTGGCTGGCGAAAGGTGTGGGGTCGAACTTGGTGATCCGGGTGATGCCGGACTTGCCAGCGGTAATGTTCGCCCAGGCTTCGGCAACCGAGTTGCCGACGGGGCAGACAATACCGAGACCTGTGACTACAACTCGACGACGGGACAAAAGAAACCTCGTCTTAGGCTTTCTTGGCGTGGGCGGTGATGTAATCGATCGCCTGCTGCACGGTGGTGATCTTTTCCGCCTCTTCGTCGGGGATCTCCGTTTCGAACTCTTCTTCCAGCGCCATGACGAGCTCGACCGTATCCAGCGAATCGGCGCCCAGATCGTCCACGAACGAGGATTCGTTCTTGATCTCGGCTTCGTTCACGCCCAGTTGCTCAGCCACGATCTTCTTGACGCGCTGCTCGATGTTTTCCATGGGGTCCTCTGTGTTGTGTTCTGAAATCAGAGCGGGCCGCATTGTAGCAGAACTACCCTGCGATACCGCCGGTCCAAATATGCTTCAGCTCATGTACATGCCGCCGTTCACGTGCAGGGTCGTGCCCGTCACGTAGGCAGCCCCCGGCGAGGCGAGGTACACCACCGCCGCGGCCACGTCCTCGGGGCGTCCAAGACGCCCCAATGGGATCTGGTTGAGAAGCGCCTCGCGCTGCGCTTCCGGCAGCGCGAGGCGCTTCTCAACCAGATCCCATTGGGG
>QGUL01000287.1 GCA_003242425.1 Pseudomonadota bacterium
CCAGTAGAGATTCACCGCCGTGGGCCGGCTGGCGCGCAACGCCGCGAACGCCGCGCCGAAATCGCGCGTGCCCTTGAGGGCCTCCAGCGCAATGCCGTAGGCCGCGGCGCAGCCGATCGCAGGTGCGCCGCGTACCACCATGCTGCGGATCGCATCGGCGACTTCCGCGGCGTCGCGGCAGCGCACGTATTCGACGCGGTGCGGCAGCTTGCGCTGATCGATGAACATCACATGATCGCCGCCCCAACACAGCGTCTCGACTGCCGAAACCATGTTGCCTCGGATGAAGTTGCGGCCACGTGCAATGCGGCCAATCGCTTGGTGACCGATACGCAGCCCGGATTCGCCGTGCTGTCGTGCCGCGGATTTTGCTGCACTCGAAGGAATGGGCTTCGTATTATACGGGCTCGTCCAACCGCATTCCCCCGCAATGAGCTTTCGAATCGAACTGCACGACTGGCAAAGCGCCGGCCGCCTGGCGCTCGAAATCCGCATGGAAGTGTTCGTGGCCGAACAGGGCGTGCCGGCGGAGCTCGAGCACGACGAGTGGGACGAGCGGGCCGATCACGTGCTGGCGTTCGAAGGCGAGCGCGCCGTGGGCACGGCGCGTCTGCTCCCGGACGGACGCATCGGGCGGATGGCGGTGCGACGCGACTGGCGCGGTCGTGGGATCGGGGGCGGCATGCTCGAGCGGCTGATCGAACGCGCCCGGGCGCGCGGCTTGGTGAGCGTCTTCCTGCATGCGCAGACGCATGCGGCGCCTTTTTACCGTTCGCACGGATTCGTCGAGTGCGGGGAGCCCTTCATCGAGGCGGGTCTGCCGCACATCGCTATGCGGCGGGATCTGTCGCCGGAACGAAACGCTCGATGACGCGCGGCGATTCGAGCAGCGTGTCGAGTTTGTGTGTGGCGGCCGCTTCGCTCAGGGCGGATTCGAACCGTGCAGTGTCGGACACGCCTTCGTAGACTTCCATCCAGGTCTGCGGATCGTCGCGCCGGCGCAGCAGGCGGCCGGCCACGCCTGTCGCGGCACGCACCGCATCCTGCATCTGCCTGACGGCCGTTTGCAGACGCTCGCCGTTTGCCGTCGCGGCGCGGTAATAGATGTAGTAATTCGTCGGCGCGCTCATTCGACGCTGTAGGGCAGTTCGCGCAAAGCCAGCGCAGGGCCGTCCGGCGCGCCGAGCCGGATAGCGGTAGCGGCCATAGCATCGGGATGCAGCACCGCCAGCAGTTCGGTACCGCCTTCCGGGGCGGGTGCTGTATTGACCACCGTGCCGCAGCTCTGTTCGCCGAGCGTGTCCGCGTAGAGCGCCATGCCGGCGCGGGCTTCGGCGTCCACATGGGCGCGGTACATGCGGCGCCGGGTCGTGGCCCGGTATTGCGTACGAGCCACGACTTCCTGGCCCGGGTAACAGCCTTTCTGGAAGCTCACGCCGCCCAAGGCTTCGAGGTTCACCATCTGCGGCACGAATTGATCCTGCGTCGCCGCCGTGATCCAGGGCAGGCCGTTGACCACGTCGAGCCAGGCCCAGCAGGGCTGACCGACGGGCTTGAGGATTTGCGTGAGTGCCGTCCAGCACTGTTCGAAGCGGGCCGTCCGGATCAGCGCGAGATGGCGTCCGCCGGGTAGGGCGAGGCATACGGCCGTCTCGTCCGTGACGCAGCCGTATGGCGTGTCGGCCGGCGCCAGCCCCGCTTGACGGAGCGCTTCGGCCGCGCGCGGGCCCGCCACGCCGCAAATCGCGTAATGATCGCTGACGTCCTCGATCTTCACTTTGGCGCGCAGCACGTAGAGCTGCAGCCGGCGGTAGATGGCGGGCAGGATGTCGCGCGCGAGCAGGATGTGGAAGGCATCCGCGTCGCGCCACAGCAGGAAATTCGCCAACAGACGGCCTTGTGCGGTGCAATACCCGCCGGGCGTTGTTTTGTCCGCGACGAGCGCTTTTACGTCGCAGGAGAACTGCCCGTGCAGAAAGAATCCGGCGTCCGCACCGGAAAAGCGCAGCACGCCGAATTGCGACAGCGGCGCGATGATGCTGTCGTGCGATGCGGCCCGCAATTCCGCGGCGGGATCGCCGAAATCCGCGACCTGGCCGTCTACGAAACGCGCGGCCGCGAAAGCGGGCAGAGAAGGGAAGGACATGAACAACACAAGCGCGATGCCGACTGGCGGTTATTATACGGACCACCTCAATTGAACCTGCACGCTTGCGTGCGATGTCGGTTTTTATGTGGAAGTTGTTCAAAGCGGCGGTGCTGGTCGTCGTCCTGGCCGCCGTTGCATTGACCGGCTGGATGCTGTGGTTCGTCAGCGCGCCGGTGAAGCAGGCTCAGGAGATCGTGGAATTCACCATCGAGCCGGGCAGCGCGCTGCGCGCCGCCGTCCGGCAGATGCAAGCTGCGGGGCTGGAATTCTCCGGGGGGAGTTTTGTTCTGCTGACGCGCGTGCTGGGGCGCGCGGGCGACATCAAAGCCGGTGTCTACGAAGCGCGGCGCGGCATCACGCCCATGGACCTGCTGGACAAGATCACTCGCGGGGATTACGCCCAGGCGAGCCTGATCATCCTCGAGGGCTGGACGTTCAAGCAGGCGCGCCGGGCGCTGGACGCGCATCCGCACGTACGTCACGACACGCTGGGTCTGTCCGACGAAGAGATCATGGCTCGTATCGGCGCGCCGGGCATCTACCCCGAGGGCCGCTTCTTCCCCGACACCTACGTGTTTGCCAAGGGCACGAGCGATCTCGAAATCCTCCGGCGCGCCTATCAGGCGCTGGAGCGGCGGCTGGCCCAGGCTTGGGCGGGCCGGGCCGAAGGGCTGCCGCTGAAATCGCCGGAAGAGGCGCTGATTCTGGCTTCGATCGTGGAGAAGGAGACCGGGAGGGAAGAAGACCGTGCCCACATCGCCGCGGTCTTCCACAACCGCCTGCGGCTGGGCATGCTGCTGCAAACCGATCCCAGCGTGATCTACGGCATAGGCGAGCGCTTCGACGGCAACCTCCGCAAACAGGATTTGCGCACCGATACGCCCTACAACACTTACACCCGCCCCGGGCTGCCGCCCACGCCTATCGCCCTGCCGGGCATGGCGGCGATCGAGGCGGTCATGCATCCGGCCGACACCGATGCGCTGTACTTCGTCGCGCGCGGCGACGGCACGAGCCATTTCTCCCGCACGCTGGACGAGCACAACCGGGCCGTGAACCGCTACCAGCGCAACGGCCGTCAATAGAGAGAGCGCTATGCGCGGCAAATTCATCACCCTGGAAGGCATCGACGGCGCCGGCAAGAGCAGCCATGTGGAGTGGATCGCACAGCGCATCCGCGCGGCCGGCCGGCAGGTCGTGGTCACGCGCGAGCCGGGCGGCACGCCGCTCGGCGAAAAGCTGCGCGAGCTGCTGCTGCACGAGAGCATGGATCTGCGCACCGAAGCGCTGTTGGCC
>QGUL01000288.1 GCA_003242425.1 Pseudomonadota bacterium
ACCCCCCATCCGTGAAAGGTGCCGGGCCCGGGGGGGGCGATCCATTCACCATCGCCACCTTCAACATGTACGTGGGTCTGCCGCACCAGTTCAAGGGCACCCACATGTCGCGCTTCGTCGAGATCCTCAACGCCCACGAGCGGGTGATCTCGGTGGAGTCCTTCAAGCGCATGGTGTCGGAGATGGTGCAGCGCCTGGAGGCGGAATCCGGCCACATCGAGATGACGTTCCCGTACTTCATCACCAAGACCGCACCGGTTTCCGGCGTGCAGAGCCTGATGGACTACGAGGTGACGTTCATCGGCGAGATCGAGAAGGGCCAGCAGTCCTTCAAGATGAAGGTCGTGGTGCCGGTCACCAGCCTGTGCCCCTGCTCGAAGAACATCTCCGCCTACGGCGCGCACAACCAGCGCTCGCATGTGACGATCTGGGCGAAGACCAAAGCCAAGGTCTGGATCGAGGAGCTCATCACCTACGCCGAGCAGGAGGCCTCTTCGGAGCTGTACGGCCTGCTCAAGCGTCCGGACGAGAAGTACGTCACCGAACGTGCCTACGACAACCCGAAGTTCGTGGAAGATCTGGTGCGCGATGTCGCCGCGCGGCTGAACGCCGACGACCGCATCGAGTGGTATGTGGTCGAGTCGGAGAACTTCGAGAGCATCCACAACCACTCGGCCTACGCGCTCATCGAGCGCGACAAATCCAAGCCGCAGACGCTCTGATCAATAGCGGCGGCGCAGAGTCATGGTCGCGCCGTCGCGGCTCATCTCCATGCGGTTGAGAAAGCTCATGCCGAGCAGCGCGTAGGGCATCGCGCTTTCCAGGACCACGCCGTCCACGTTGTGCAGGCTGATGTTGCCGACGCGCACGGTGTCGAATTTGACGCGATAGGCCGCGGCGCTGCCGTTGGCGGTCGAAACGTAGCCGCGCGGCGCGTCGTGGTACCGGATGCCGATGCGCTTGGCGTCGGCCGCGGAAAGCGTGACGAGCGTCGCGCCGGTGTCGACCAGGAATTTGATCGCGGCGCCGTTGACGGTGCCGTGGGCGAGGAAATGCCCCTGCGAATCGGCGTGCAGCACCAGCGTCGCACCGCCCGGCGCGTCGGGGGGCGAATAGTGCTGCCCCATGTTTACGCGGTGGAGCTGCCCGTCGATTTCGAAAGTCGCCTGCTGGCCGTCGAAGGCGCGCAGCACCACGCCCTCCGCAGCGCGTTCCCCGACCGCGAGCAGCCGCGGTTTGCCGCCGTCGATGGAGACCAGGGCCTTGGTGCCGAGCTTGCCGACGAGGTTGACGGTTGTCGCCATTGCCGGGCCGGCGGCGAGGCTCAGCACCAGCCATGCAATAGAATGGACATGCCGCATAGGGAGTCTTGAGCCATGAAACCGATCGCCATCTTCCGTCACGCCGCAACCGAGGGTCCAGGGTATTTTGCCGATTACCTCGACGCCAAGGGGCTGCCCTGGCAACTGGTCCGCATCGACGCGGGCGATCCCGTCCCCGGCGACCCCAGCCGGTTCGCCGGTCTGGTGTTCATGGGCGGCCCGATGAGCGTGAACGACGATTTGCCCTGGATTCCCGAGGTGCTGGCCCTGATCCGCGCCGCCGTGGCCGCGAACATTCCCTGTCTGGGCCATTGCCTCGGCGGCCAGTTGATGGCCAAGGCATTGGGCGGTGTCGTGACGCGCAATCCGGTGAAGGAGATCGGCTGGGGCCGGGTGAAGATCCTCGACAACACGCTCGCCCGGGCATGGTTCGGACCTTACAGCGAGTTCGACGCCTTCCACTGGCACGGAGAAACCTTCTCGGTGCCCGAGGAAGCGACGCTCATCGCTTCGAGCGCCTACTGCCCCAACCAGGCCTTCGTTTACGGCAAGCATCTGGGCATGCAATGCCACGTCGAAATGACGCCCGAGCTGATCCGCGCCTGGTGCGAAGACTGGGGGAACGAAGTGCGCAAGCGCGCAGGTCCCTCCATCCAGACTCCCGAGCAAATGCTCGAGGACGTCGAGGCCAAGGTGCGCGCGCTCAACGCCGTGGCCGCGCAACTCTACGACCGCTGGATCGAAGGGCTGGAGCGCGATTGAGCCGGCGGCTCAATCGCGGAAGTTGCCGAACTGCAGCGGGATGTCGGTGACCGACTTCTTGACGAGCTGAATCGCGGCCTGCAGGTCGTCCTTCTTCGCGCCCGAGACGCGCACCGCATCGCCCTGGATGCTCGCCTGCACTTTCAGCTTGCTGTCCTTGATCAGCTTGACGATCTGCTTGGCCTTGGTGCTGTCGATGCCGTTGCGGACGTTGATGGTCTGCTTGAGCTTGTTGCCGCTGATTTTCTCGACCCCTTTGGGCTCGAAGGCGCGGATGTCGACGTTGCGCTTGGCGCACTTGCCGGTGAAGATGTCCATCACCTGCTGGAGCTTGAAATCGTCGTCGGCGTAGACCGTCAGCACCAGCTCGTTCAATTCCAGCCGTGCGTCGGAGCCCTTGAAATCGAAGCGCGTGCCGATTTCCTTGTTCGCCTGATCGACTGCGTTGCGCAATTCCACCTTGTTGACTTCGGACGTGATGTCGAACGAGGGCATGGCTTACTCCTGCTTGGCAGGCGATTATAAGCCGCCCTCGCCGGGGGATTGTGCGGCGTCGCGCTCGCGCCGGTAGCGCCGGGCGCTGTCCACCGCGAGCTGCTTGCGGTGGATTTCGAGCTGCTCGTGCACTTCACGCGGCACCGAGCGCGCGAGCACCAGCCCGACCGCGTTCGGCGCGTTCACGCCCAGGCGCCGCAACGCGCCGCCTTTCCACATCGCGTCGTGGAGATCGCGCCCCGCTTGCAGGATGGCCTCGCCCGGATCGGTGACCGTGGCCGCGATCACGGGCGGCGCCAGCCGCAGTTCGCGGCTGTGGCGGTCGACGATCACTTCGATTCCCGCCTCGCGCGCGGCGGAGAAGGCGCTGTAGGGCACGTTGTCGCCGACGAGATAGACGATGTCGGCCTGCTGCTGCACGGCGGCGCGTACCGCACCGGCCCATTCCGCGGCCGAATCGTTGTGTTCGCGCATCACTAGGCGCGCTTGCGGATTGCTGGCCGCGAGGCCCGCGGCGAAAGCTTCGCGCCAGGCAGGCGGGGCGTCGCCGCTCGCATAACCGACGACGTTCTGGCGCGTGAGCAGGCCTGCCGCCGCGCCCGCGAGCCACGCCGCCTGGTCTTCCAGCAGATCGTAGGCGGCGACGTTGGCGTCGACCTCGGTCGCATCGATCAGGGCGAAGCGCTGTTCGGGGAAATCGCGCGCGACTTCGCGCAACAGCTTGCGCGAGGGCTCGCCGGCGGCGATGAGCAGCGTGGCTTCGGAATCGGCCGCGTCGCGCAGCGCCTGGCGCAGTTCTGTTTCGCTGCGACCTTCGAGCAGCTTCACGGGAATCCCGAGTTCCTGC
>QGUL01000289.1 GCA_003242425.1 Pseudomonadota bacterium
GCCTGCATCAGAGCAGCGCCGGCCCCACCACGCCGTGCAGACCCAGGGCGGCGAGATAGAACACCAGGCCGAGCACGACACGTCCCCAGCTGATTTCGCCGAGCGCCAGCCGGTTGCGGCCCTGGGCGATGGCGACGAAGGGCAGACGCGAGGTCTGCGCGGCGAAAACCGTCCAGGCTTCGCCGATCGCCGCGGCGCGTTTGCGGTCGATGGAGGCCATGCCGTTGAGGGCGGTGAGCAGGATGGCGCCGGCCAGCACGAGCGTGGCGGCGTCGCCGTTGGCCGGGATGTGCGCGAGAGCCCAGAGCGCGAACGCGTTCAACATCGGATGGCGCGTGATGCGAAAGACGCCGCGCGGCTCGAAAGCGCGCGAACCCGCGAGCACGCCCGTGGGGCTGTCGGTGAGCGAAAGCGCCAGCAGTACGAAGGCCGGCACCATGCAGAGATGCGCCCAGACGTAAGCCCATTGCGGCGGCGACCAGATCGGAACGAAAGGCGCCGCGCGATAGCTGAGGATCAGCGCAAGGAGCAGCAGGGCGCTGGCGACCGCGAACATCTGACGGAAACGCCATTCGCCCAGACGGTCGACCAGACCGGGCCGCAATGGTCCCGCGACCAGCAGGTGCAACCCGATCCAGCCCAGTGCGGCGAGGAGAAGGGGCGCCATCGCATGCTCCGATGGGAATCCAGCGTTGCCACTTTAGCAGCGGCGCGCCGTGCGGGCGAGCCGCTCAGCCGCCGCCGAGCTTTTCGATGATCTTGCGTTCGTAGTAGCGGTTGAGGCTGAGCGAGCGGCTGCGCTGGGCGCCGAGGCGGGTACGCAGGAGCTGCAGCTTCTGCAAGGCGCGCACGCGCTCGCGCGGTTCCAGCTTCGGCAGGCTGGCTTCCAGCTCCGCGATTTCGCGCCGCTGCGTCACTTCGGGCGGCACGCAACCGGCGTTCTTGAGGATGCGGTAGGCGACGCGCACTTCGGCCGGGACCAGCAGGTCCTCGTCCAGCTCCAGCGGGCGGCCGGCGCCGGGCAGGTTGTCGAAGTCGCCGCGCCGGATCGCCTCCTGGATGCGCTCCTCGGCCACGGCTTCGACGTTGAACAACGGTGCGTAACGGCTGGACATGGTGGTGTAGTGCGAACGAAGCGCGCTTTATTTGGCATTCCTCGCGCCGCATAAGAGAATGCGCTTTCGAGAACGCCTCGTCCAGGAGCAAAGCGATGCTTAAGTTGTACGGGTTTCCGCTGTCGAATTATTACAACCGCGTCAAGATCGTCCTGCTTGAAAAAAACGTGCCGTTCGAGGAAGTGCTGGCAGTGCCGGGCAAGGACGAAGTGGTGAAGACCCTCTCGCCGGCGCGCAAGATTCCTTTTCTCGAACTGGAGAACGGCGAAATTCTCTGCGAGTCGGGTGCGATCTTCGAGTACCTCGAGGAATGCTATCCCATCACGCCGCTGCTGCCCGAGCCGCTGGTGGCGCGGGCGCGGGTGCGCGAGCTGGCGACGGTGATGGATCTGTATCTGGAACTGCCCGCGCGGCGTCTCTATGCGGAAGCCTTCTTCGGCGGCAAGGTCTCGGACGAGACCAAACAGGAGGTGGAACGGGAGCTGCGCCGCGGCGTGCAGGCCTTCGAACGTCTGGCCAGGTTCTCGCCCTATATCGCCGGCAACACCTTCACCTACGCCGACATCACGGCGGCGGTGCATCTGCCGGTGGTGAGCATCGCCACCGCGAAGATCTACGGCAAGGATGTCCTGGAGCCCTTCGCCGACAGGATCAAGCCTTATTTGAAGATGCTCAACGAGCGGCCCGCCATCGCGCGTACCAACGCCGACCGCAAAGCCGCGCAGGCGAAGTGAATTCGCGGCCGGGTGCGGGCTGAGCGTTGGCCGTTGAAGTGAGGCGTCGTATGCCGGATCAGTGCGCCAGGGCGCGGCGCGCGCCGTCGAGCAGGGCGCGCGTTTCCTCGCCGAGCCGCCGGGCGCGTTGCGCGGCAGCCGCGGCGGCGAGGCGTTCCGCGCGGCTGCGCATTTCGGCGGCACGCGCCACACGCAGATCCTCTTCCACCCGCGCGCGCCGCGCGGCGATGGCCTCCATGAGCGCGCGGGTCTTGCGCCGGGCCGCTTCGGCGGCCGCCTGATCCGTGTCCGCAGCCAGGCGCGCCGCCTGAGCGGCCTCGCGCTCCGCATGCACGCGCGCCTGCGCGGCATCGCGTGCCCGGGCGTCGGCTTCGGCGCGCGCCTGCAGCGCCGCCTGCGCCTGCCGCTCTGCTTCAGCGCGTTCCAGGGCGAGCGCGGCCGCCCGTTCGGCGCTCGCCGCGCGTGCGGCGGCGGCTTCCGCCAGCCGGCGGTTGGCTTCCAGCAGACGCTTGCGGGCCGCCATGGCCGCCACGATCGCGGCGGTCTTGGCTTCGGCCGACTGGGCCGCTTCGCGCTCGGCGAACGCGGCGGCCTCGGCCGCGGCGTGCAGGCGCTGTTCCGCTTCGATGCGCGCCTGTGCGGCGCGCCGGGCCTCGGCTTCGGCGCGCTCGCGCGCCTGCAGAGTTTCCAGCGCTTGGTTTTCGGCCTGCACGCGCTTGGCGCATTCGGCCGCCAGCCGGCGCTCCTGCTCCAGCTTGGCTTCGGCGATGCGCCGCAGCTCGCGCTCGGCCTGCTCGCGCGCCTCGGCGGCGGCGAGGGCTTCGGCATCCGCCGCGGCGCGGGCGCGCGCGTCCTCCGCCGCCTGCTCGTCGGCGGCGGCACGGGCGCGGGCATTGGCGGCCGCTTCCTCTTCCGCCTTCTGGCGGGCTTCGGCCGCCAGACGCGCGGCGCGTTCCGCTTCGGCGCGTTCCTCGGCTGCGCGGATGGCGGCTTCGTCCGCCTGGGCGCGCATCTGCGCTTCCACCATGGCTACGGCTTCGGCGCTGGCGCGCTGCGCGGTTTTTTCCTGGGCCTGTTGCTCCGCCTGGGCGCGCATTTCGGCGGCGGCCGCGGCTTTGGCTTCCTCGGCGGCGCGCGCTTGCGCGGCTTCCGCCGCGGCGCGTTCCTGCTCGGCGCGCCGCTGCGCTTCCTCGACCGCCGCGCGCTCCGCTTCGAGGCGTGCGGCCGCGGCGGCCTGCAATTCCGCTTCGGCCCTGGCACGGGCCTGCGCCGCTTCTTCGGCGGCGCGTTCGGCCGCGAGGCGCGCTTCGGCTTCGGCCTTGGCCTGCGCTTCGGCCTGTGCCCGGGCGCGCGCCTGTTCCGCAGCCTGGGCTTCGGCGGCCAGGCGCGCTTCGGCCAGGCGCTCCAATTCGGCGGCCTCGCGCAGCCGCGCTTCCTGGGCCGCGCGCAGGGCCGCTTCGCGGGCAGCGGTGCGTTTCAGGGTTTCGAAGGCTTCGGCTTCGGTCTTGGCCCGCGCCTTCGCTTCGGCTTCGGCTTCGGCTTCGGCCTGGGCGCGGGCGAGGGCCATCTG
>QGUL01000007.1 GCA_003242425.1 Pseudomonadota bacterium
GACCGACATGCAGCGGCATGTCAAGGAGTTGAGCTTGGACTGGCTGGTGGAGGAAGCCTACGTGCCGCTCATGCGGTTGCACGCCGGTGTGAGGCGTGCGCTTCCCTTTGCGCTACGGCGGTGGCGCAAAAGTCGTTCGTTGACGACATTCTGTAGAGAGTTTTTGGAGTTGCGCAGGACGCTGCGCGGCGGGTGCTATGACGCCGTAATCGATTCGCAGGGTTTGTTGAAAAGTGTGATTCCCGCGATGCTTGCGAGGGGGCCGGTGTACGGCTTCGGCCCCGGAACCGTGCGTGAGCCTTTCGTGGCGCGCTTCTACGACCACACGTTCGAATTTCCGCCGGACGTGCACCGCATCTGGCATTACCGGGGGCTGGCCGCGCGGGCTTTCGGTTACGCACCGGACGAAGCGATCGACTACGGCCTGCGCAAACCGGCGCGTCCGGGATGGATCGAGGCACCGCGCTATGTGGTGTTGCTGCATTCCACGGCGCGCAGCGAAAAGCTGTGGTCGGAGGCGAATTGGATCGAGGCGGGGCGCTGGCTGGCCTCACGCGGGATCGTCTGTGTGCTGCCCTGGGGCAACGACGAGGAGCGTGCCCGGGCCGAGCGGCTGGCGAAGTTCATCCCGGATGCCCAGGTGGCGCCGCAACTGCGGGTGGACGAGGCGGGGGCGCTGCTCGCGCACGCCACGGCCGTGGTCGGGGTCGATACTGGTCTCATGCATCTCGCGGTCGCCTTCGAGGTCCCGGTGGTCGGTATCTACGTCGCCACGCGGCCGCTGCATCACGGTCCCCTGGGGCGCGGGCCGACGGCTTTCCGCGGCGGGATGGGGGAAGCGCCCACCGCCGCCGAAGTGCTGGATGCGCTCGGCGAAGTGGCTGAGCTCGGTTGATGCTGCGCGCGCTCTATAACCTGCTCCTTCATCTGGTCTTGCCGTTCCTGCCGCTGCGGCTGTGGTGGCGCGGGCGGCGCGAGCCCGGCTACCGCGCCGACTGGGCGCAGCGCTTCGGTCTGCGCTATGCGCCCCGGCCGGAAGGGCCGCTGATCTGGGTGCACGCCGTCTCGCTCGGCGAAACGCGTGCGGCGGCGAGCCTCGTCCGCGCCTTGCGCGAGCGCTTCCCCGGCCATCGTCTGCTGGTCACTCAGATGACCGCCACCGGCCGCGCTGCGGCGCAGGAGCTGTACGGCGGTTTCGCCGAAATCGCCTGGCTGCCGTACGACTATCCGTGGGCGATGCGCCGTTTCCTCGCCCATTACCGGCCCGCGCTCGCGGTGCTCATGGAAACCGAGTTGTGGCCCAATCTGGTCGCGCAATGCCGCCGGCAGGGCGTGCCCGTCGCGCTGGTGAACGCCCGTCTCTCGGCGCGTTCGGCGCGGGGCTATGCGCGCCTGGGGCGCTTCGCGCGGCGGATGTTCGCCGAAGTGACGCGGATCGCCGCGCAGTCGGACGATGACGCGGCGCGTTTTCGCGGCCTGGGCGCGTGCGACGTGCACGTCACCGGCAATGTGAAGTTCGACATGACGCCGCCGCCGGATACGCCCGCGCGGGCCGCGGCGCTGCGCGCCTTGTACGGTGAGCGGCCGGTGCTGCTCTTCGCGAGCACGCGCGAGGGCGAGGAGACGCTCATCCTCGACGCGCTCGATCGTGCGCCGCCGGGAGAGGAGGTGCTCGTCGTCATCGTGCCGCGCCATCCGCAGCGCTTCGACGAGGTGGCGGCCTTGCTGGCGAAGCGCGGCGCCTACGTGCGCCGCAGCGAATCGCGGCCCGTGCCGGCTGCGTGTCGCTATGTGCTCGGCGACAGCATGGGCGAGATGGCAGCCTACTATGCCGCATGCGAGGTGGCGTTCATCGGCGGCAGCCTGCTGCCTTACGGCGCGCAGAATCTGATCGAGGCCTGCGCCGCCGGCGCGCCGGTGCTGATCGGGCCTTCGACTTTCAATTTCGCGCAGGCTGCCGCCGGCGCGATCGAAGCGGGCGCCGCCGTTCAGGTGCGAGACGCCGACGAGGCGGTCGGCCAGGCTGCGGCTCTGTTGCGCGACGCCTCGAAGCGGGCGGCGATGCGCGAGGCGGGGCTGCGTTTCACCGCCGCGCACCGCGGCGCGACCGAGCGCACCCTGGCGCTGCTCGAATCCCTGATCTAGCGCTGTGGCGCCGCATCCGGCAGGCGCACCGGCCCCGGCTGCGGAGCGGGCGCTTCCGGTCGGGCGGTGAGAAGCAGCTGGTTCACCGCCCGCACCTGTTCTTCCGACAGCGCCCCCGCGGCCGCGCCCAGCCGCAGGCCGTTGAGGATGGTGTCGTAGCGGGCGCGGGCGAGATCGCGCTTGGTCTGGAAGACCTGCTGCTGCGCGTTCAGCACGTCGATGTTGATCCGCACGCCGACTTCGTAGCCGACGCGGTTGGACTCCAGGGCGGTTTCGCTCGAGACCAGCGCCTGCTCAAGCGCCTGCACCTGGGCACGCCCGTTGGTGACGTTCAGGAAGGCCTGACGGGCGCTGAATTCCGCGGCGCGCCGCGCCGCTTCGAGATTGTTGCGCGCCGCCTCGCGCAACGCGACTGCCTCGCGTGTGCGCGAGGACACCGAACCGCCCTCGAACAGGGGCACGTTGAGCTGCAGGCCGATGACGGCCGCGTTGGTGTTCTGGCGCTGCGCCGTGGGGCTGGCCAGTCCGCCGCCGAGCGAGGTGCTGTCCTGATAGCTCGCGACGGCGTCCAGGGTCGGATAATGCCCGGCACGCTGCACCTCGACCTGGCGCGCGGCGATTTCATAGGCGGCCTGGTTCGCCAGCACGCCGAAGTTGCCGGCAAGTGCGGCCTCCACCCAGGCGTTCATGTCGGCGGGCTCGGGCGGCGCGAGTTGCAGATCGGGGCGCAACGGCGCGAGGCGGTCCGGCACCACGCCGATGATCCGTTCCAGGTTGCGGCGCGTGACTTCCACTTCGTTGACGGCGGCCAGTTCCTGGGCGGTGGCGAGGTCGTAGCGTGCCTGCGCCTCGTTGGTGTCGGTGATGGTCGCGGTGCCGACCTCGAAATTGCGCTTGGCCTGGGCGAGCTGTTCGGCGATGGCGGCCTTGTTGGCACGCACGAACTCGAGGTTGTCCTGCGCCGCCAGGGCGTTGAAATACGCTTCCGCGACGCGCACGATGAGGTCCTGCGCGGCCTGGCCGAAGCGCGCCTCGGCCTGCTGAACCTGATATTCCGCCTGGCGGTACTGCATGATGTTCTGCCAGCGGAACAACGGCTGGGTGAGGGTGATGCTCCAGCCGTGGCTGTTGTAGCGCCGGTCGAAGCCCTGCGTGCGGTTGTCGACGTCATTGATGTTGGTGTTGGCCGAACCCGTGATGATCGGCAGCAGCAGCGCGCGACCCTGCGCCAGCGCCTCGCGTCCGGCCTCCAGCTGCGCGCGGGCGGCGGCGAATTCCGGGTCGTTCTGAAGGGCCAGCCGGTACGCCTCCAACAGATCGATCGCCTGCGCCGGCAGGGCCGCGACGAGCAGCCCGATCACCGCGCCCCGCCGCAGGGCATTGCTGATCCACGTCGACATCCGCTTCATGGCACTCCCTTTGGTCGTTGTTTGCGCGGGCCGACGCCCGTCCCTTTGGCGGATTCAGTAGGTCGCCATGGTAGGGTCTACTTCGCGTGCCCAGGCATCCACGCCGCCGCTGAGGTTGTAAACATTGGTGAAGCCGTTCTGCACCAGGAAGGAAGCGACCTGCATGCTGCGCCCGCCGTGATGGCAGACCACGACGATATCGCGCTCAGGATCGAGTTCCTGATGGCGGCCGGGAATGCTGTTCATGGGGATGCGCACGCTGTCGGGCAGGCTGCAGATCTCCAGTTCCCAGTCTTCGCGCACATCCAGCACGACGGGTGATTCGCGGTTCGGGTCCGAGAGCCAGTCGTGCAGCTGTTTGGGAGTGATCTGGCGCATCAGAACTCGAACCGCGCCGGTTGCGGAGCGTTCTTAAGAGGCGCCACGCAGGTTTCGAACAACCCGATCGTGTTGTAGCTGCCGGGACCGGTGCAGGTGATGAGCTGGGCTTGCATCACCGGCTCCTCGCCGACGATGGCGAACAGTCGCCCGCCCACCTTCAGTTGCGCCAGCAGCTCGTCGGCGAGCACCGGCGTCGAGCCGCCCAGAACGATGACGTCGTAGGGGGCGTGCTTGCTCCAGCCGCGCGCCCCGTCGCCCTGTTCGAGGGTGACGTTGTCGACGCCGGCCCGGCGCAGGTTCGCCTCGCCGAACGCCAGCAGCGTGGGGGAGATCTCCACGCTGTAGACGTGCTGGGCGCGATGCGCTAGCAGCGCGGTGAGATAGCCGCTACCCGTTCCCACTTCGAGTACGCGGTCGGTCCGCTTCGGCGCCACTTCCTGCAGGATGCGCGCCTCGACCTTGGGCTGCAGCATCCGCTCGCCCTCGCCGATCGGGATCTCGAGATCGGAGAACGCCAGCGATTTGTAGGCTTCCGGCACGAACTCCTCGCGCCGGACCACGTACAGCAGATCGAGCACCGACTGATCCAGCACTTCCCAGGGCCGGATCTGCTGCTCGACCATGTTGAAACGGGCTTGCTCGATGTTCATTTTGCTTTTCGTTAGCAGGGCAAAATGCGGGCGATTTTAGCATCCGGGCGAGACGCGGGGACGTACCGGCGATCCGCGAAGCGGATCCGGGCGGAAACCCTAGCGGCCCGTCATTGATGCGCCGGGCGTTTTGGGGTACCGTCCGGCTTACGACCTAGGGGTCCTGGCGCGCCGCAAGGCGTGGCCGGGTGAGAGAGTCCCTTGGAACCTGATGCGGATAATGCCGCCGCAGGGAAGCGTCGGAACCAGCCCTCATTCCATCGCTCCTCCCTCGGCGTTTTGAAAGGAGCGATTCGATGAACGCCAATCCCAAGTTCCTGGCCGCCACTGCCCGGGTGGACGAGGCCGCGATCAAGCCTTTCCCCAACTCGCGCAAGATCTACGTCCAGGGTTCGCGTCCGGATATCCGCGTGCCCATGCGCGAAATCACCCAGAGCGACACGCCGGCTTCTTTCGGTTACGAGAAGAACCCGCCCATCTATGTCTATGACACGTCGGGGCCGTACACCGACCCGGACGTCAAGATCGACATCCGTAGCGGCCTGCCCGCGCTGCGGCTGCCCTGGATCCTGGAGCGCGACGATACCGAGGAGCTGCCCGGCCCGAGCTCGGAGTACGGCGTCAAGCGCCTGAACGATCCCAAGCTGGCCGAGCTGCGCTTCAACCTCACGCGCAAGCCGCGTCGCGCCAAACCCGGCCGCAACGTGACGCAGATGCACTACGCCCGGCGCGGCATCATCACGCCGGAGATGGAATTCGTCGCCATCCGCGAGAACATGCGCCGCAAGGAGTACCTCGAGAGCCTGCGTGCGAGCGGGCCGACCGGCGCGAAACTCGCCGAATTGCTGACGCGCCAGCATCGCGGCCAGTCCTTCGGCGCCTCGATTCCCGAGGAGATCACGCCCGAATTCGTGCGCGACGAGGTCGCGCGCGGCCGCGCCATCATCCCCGCGAACATCAACCACCCGGAAGCCGAGCCGATGATCATCGGCCGCAACTTCCTGGTGAAGATCAACGCCAACATCGGCAACTCGGCCGTGACCTCCTCCATCGGCGAGGAAGTGGACAAGATGACCTGGGCGATCCGCTGGGGCGCGGACACCGTCATGGATCTGTCCACCGGCAAGCACATCCACGAAACCCGCGAGTGGATCATCCGCAACTCGCCCGTGCCGATCGGCACCGTACCGATCTACCAGGCGCTGGAGAAGGTGGGCGGCAAGGCCGAGGAGCTGACCTGGGAGATCTTCCGCGACACGCTCATCGAACAGGCCGAGCAGGGCGTCGACTACTTCACCATCCACGCCGGCGTGTTGCTGCGCTACGTGCCGCTCACGGCCAAGCGCATGACGGGCATCGTCTCGCGCGGCGGCTCGATCATGGCGAAGTGGTGCTTGGCGCATCACAAGGAGAACTTCCTCTACACGCACTTCGAGGAGATCTGCGAGATCATGAAGGCCTACGATGTGGCCTTCTCGCTCGGCGACGGCCTGCGTCCGGGCTCGATCTACGATGCCAACGACGAAGCGCAGATCGCCGAGCTGCGGACGCTCGGCGAACTGACCGAGATCGCCTGGAAGCACGATGTGCAGGTCATGATCGAAGGCCCCGGCCACGTGCCCATGCAGCTCATTAAGGAGAACATGGACCTGCAGCTCGAGTACTGCAAGGAAGCGCCGTTCTATACCCTGGGGCCGCTGACGACCGATATCGCGCCCGGCTACGACCACATCACCAGCGGCATCGGCGCGGCCATGATCGGCTGGTACGGCACGGCGATGCTCTGCTACGTGACGCCCAAGGAGCACCTGGGCCTGCCCAACAAGAACGACGTCAAGGAAGGCATCATCACCTACAAGCTCGCGGCGCATGCGGCCGACCTGGCCAAAGGCCATCCCGGCGCGCAGATCCGCGACAACGCCCTGTCCAAGGCGCGCTTCGAGTTCCGCTGGGAGGACCAGTTCAACCTCGGCCTCGATCCCGACCGGGCGCGCGAGTTCCACGACGAGACGCTGCCCAAGGATTCCGCGAAGGTGGCGCACTTCTGCTCCATGTGCGGCCCGCACTTCTGCTCGATGAAGATCACGCAGGACGTGCGCGACTATGCTGCCAAGCAGGGGTTGTCGGAAGAGGAAGCGCTCGCCAAGGGCATGGAAGCCAAGGCGGTCGAGTTCGTGAAGAAGGGCGCCCAGCTCTACTCCAAGGCTTGAGCGCCGCGACCGGACCGAAGCCATGCCGGCTCATGCCGGCATGGCTTTTTTTTCGTCGCGCGATGCCGCCGCCCGGTTCGGTGCCGCTTCCGCCATTGCGGCGCCATCGCGCTGACACAATCGGGTGTCAGCATTCCGTCGTCACAAAGGTTCACAGCACGCGGGCACGTCTTTATCTAGATTCAGGGCGTGCGAGCGATTGCGACCGGTCCGGCCATGGCTTTACTCGACGACGATGCCTGCCCCTTCGACTGGGCGGAATACAACCTTCCTGCGGAACTGCTCACGCAGTCGGGCATGGTGCTCGGCGCGTTCGCGGCCTCGGAGCTCGCCTCCAATTCCCCGCCGCCCGTCTTGCCGCCGCAGCACGACGGTACCGCCGGCGCAATCTGAAACCGGCTTCCCTGCTCCCTCTTTGAATACCGGCGCAGCCGGGCGCGGCCTGTAGAATCGCGCCCATGGATGTCCTGCTGTTCCTGAAAGCCGTCGTGCTCGGCGTGGTGGAAGGCCTGACCGAGTTCCTGCCCGTTTCCAGCACCGGCCATCTCATCGTCGTCGGCGACCTGATCGATTTCCTCGGCCAGCCGCTGCGCAGCGTCTTCCAGGTCGCGATACAGCTCGGGGCGATCCTGGCCGTCTGCTGGCTCTATCGCGTGCGGTTGTGGCGGGTGGCGGTGGGACTGCCGCACGATCCCGTTGCGCAGCGCTTCACCTTCAACCTGCTCATTGCCTTCCTGCCGGCGATGGTGCTCGGCCTGCTGTTCTACAAGCTCATCAAAGGCGTGCTGTTCGCCCCGGTACCGGTGGCGATCGCACTGGTAGCGGGCGGCCTAGTCATCCTGTGGGCGGAGAAACGCCGCCACACCGTGCGCGTGCAGGAGGTGGATCAGATGACGGCGCGCGATGCGCTGCTCGTGGGGCTTTGCCAATGTTTCGCCCTAGTGCCCGGTACCTCGCGTTCGGGCGCGACCATCATCGGCGGCCTGTTCGTCGGGCTGTCCCGCAAGGCGGCGACGGAATTCTCCTTCTTCCTCGCCATCCCGACCATGCTGGCGGCGACGGTCTACGACGTCTACAAGAACCGCGCGCTGTTTGAATTCGAGTATTTCGCGCTGCTTGCCGCGGGTTTCGTCGCGGCCTTCATCGCCGCTTTCTTCACCGTGCGGGCGCTGGTGGCGTTCGTCTCGCGCCACAGCTTCACGCCCTTCGCGTGGTACCGGATCGCGTTCGGACTGCTCGTGCTGTGGACGGCCTACACCGGCTGGGTGGACTGGTCGGCCGCCCTGTGAGCGGCCGACCGGCGCGGTCTCAGTAGACCTTGTAGGGCAGGTACTTCCCGCTCATCACGATCTTCACGCGGTCGCCCTTCGGGTCGGGTTCGCGGGAAAGCTCCATCTTGAAGTCGATGGCGCTCATGATGCCGTCGCCGAACTCTTCGTGGATCAGCTCCTTGAAGGTCGTGCCGTACACGTTCACCAGTTCGTAGAAGCGGTAGATCAGCGGATCGGTCGGCACGGCCGTGGGCAGCGAACCCTTGTAGGGCACGACCTGCAGCAGGTCGACGGCCTCCTGCGGCAGATCGAGCAGCTTGCCTACGGCTTCGGCCTGCTCGGCCGTCATCTGCATCTGCCCGAGGCAGGCGGCCGTCGTCCATTCCTTGCTCTGACCCACGGCCTCGGCGATCTGTGCCCAGGTCAGTTTGCGCTTGATCTTGGCGGCGACGATCATCTCCGTGACGTCTTCGCGCTTCAGCGGCCGCACGTAGGTGGCGGCGAACAGATGGTCTTCGCGTTGCATGACGATCTCCTTTCAGTGTCGAAGTTGAACGACCTGCGCGGGCGGGCGTTCGGTCGTGTCGTCGAGGCCCGGCCGGACGACCCGCGGACGTTTGGGGTCGTGCTGCGCGCGCAGCGGTCCGTCCTGGTAGAGCCGTGAACGGTTGACGAGAAAATCCAGCAGGTGGTTGCGGATGCGGTAGTACTGCGGATCGTGGTGCATGGTGTGGCGCGTGCGGTTGCGCGGCATGGTGTTCTCCACGATCTCGGCGATGACCGCGCGCGGTCCGTTCGACATCAGCACGATGCGGTCGGCGAGCAGCAGCGCCTCGTCCACGTCGTGGGTGATCATGAACACCGTCTGCTGCGTCTGCTGCACGATGGCGAGCAGCTCGTCCTGGATGGTGCCGCGCGTGAGCGCGTCCAGGGCGCCGAAGGGTTCGTCGAGCAGCAGCATCTTCGGCCGGATCGAGAAGGCGCGCGCGATGCCGACGCGCTGCTTCATGCCGCCGGAGAGTTCCGCGGGCTTCTTGTGCTCGGCGCCGCGCAAACCCACGAGCTCGATGAACCTGCGCGCGTGTTCCTGCACCTGGTCCTCGTCCCAGTCGGGCCAGCGCGAGCGCACGGCGAAGGCGACGTTGCCCAGCACCGTCAGCCAAGGCATCAGCGCGTGGCTCTGGAACACTACGCCGCGATCGAGGCTCGGACCGGCTACCTCGCGGCCGTCCATGATCACCACGCCCTCGGTCGCGCGTTCCAGCCCGGCCATCACGTTGAGGATGGTGGTCTTGCCGCAGCCGGAATGGCCGATGATGCAGACGAACTCGCCGCGCTCGATCTGCAGGTGCACGTCCTCGAACACCACGGTATCCGGCTTGCCGCCGCTACCCGGGTAGATCTTGGTCAGCCCTTCGATTTGCAGGAAGGCCATGGCTTCAATCCGCGTAGGTCACCAGCCGTTGCAGCTTCGCGAACACGAAGTCGAGCGCCATGCCGACCACGCCGATGCAGAGGATCGCGAAGATCACGTTGGTGAGATTGAGGTTGTTCCACTCGTTCCAGACGAAGTAGCCGATGCCCGTGCCGCCGACGAGCATCTCGGCCGCGACGATCACCAGCCAGGCGATGCCGATGGAAATGCGCATGCCGGTGAGGATGGTGGGCGCCGCGGCCGGCAGCACGACGAGCAGCGCCTTGCGCAGAGGCTTCACTTCGAGCGTGCGCGCGACGTTGAGCCAGTCCTTGCGCACCGCGCCGACGCCGTAGGCGGTGTTGATCAGCACCGGCCAGATCGAACAGATGAAGATCACGAAAATCCCGGACACGCTCGAATCCTTGATGGTGTAGAGCGCGAGCGGCATCCAGGCGAGCGGCGAGATCGGCTTCAGCACCTGGATGTAGGGATCGAGCGCGCGGTAGATGAGCGGCGACATGCCGATCAGGAAGCCCAGCGGCACGGCGACCAGCAGCGCGAGCGCGTAGCCCGCGGCCACGCGCGCGAGCGAATAGCCGAGCTGGATGCCGATGCCCTTGTCGTTCGGGCCGTGGTCGTAGAAGGGATCGGCGAGGTGCCGCAGGATCGTCTCGCCCATCTGCGCGGGCGTCGGGAACCCGCCCGTCTTCTGCGCGCCGGCACCCATGAGCTTCGCGTACTCGTCGTCGACCGCCGCCGCCGATTCGGCCGGCAGGGTGACCACGTGCCACACGCCGATCAGCACCAGCAGCAGTGCCAGCGAGAGGACGGCGGCCTGAATGCCGAGCCTCGACTTCATGCCGCCACCTTTTTGATCGGGAAGCTCGCCAGGTACTTCTCAGGTGCGCTGGGGTCGAACTCCTTGCCCATGATGACGGCCTTGGCGTAGCTCGTCTTGGGCGCCTCCATGCCGAGTTCGGCCATGTGCTTGCGCGCATCGGTGGCGAGGAACACCTGCTCGGCGATCTGCTTGTAGTTGACGTCGCCCTTGAGGTAGCCCCAGCGCTTCATCTGCGTGAGCATCCACACCGCCATCGAATGCCAGGGGAAGGGATCGAAGTCGGCGCGGTCGGGCACGTTCTGCACCTTGCCAAGACCGTCGGCGAAGCGGCCGGTCAGCACCTGCTCGATCACCGTGACCGGCTGGTTGAGGTAGTTGGCCGGCGCGATGCTCTCGGCGATGAGCGAACGGTTCTTGGGATCGCGCGCCATCTGCGCGGCGTTCAGCACCGCGCGGTAGAGCGCGGCGAAGGTATTCGGGTTCTCGCGGATGAAGGCCTCGGAGGTGCCGAAGGCGCAGCACGGATGGCCGTCCCAGATGTCCTTGGAGAGGATGTGGATGAAGCCCACCTCGTCATAGACCGCGCGCTGGTTGAAGGGATCGGGGCCGAGGAAGCCGTCGATGTTGCCGGCGCGCAGGTTCGCCACCATTTCCGGCGGCGGCGTGACGCGGATCTGGATGTCGGTGTCGGGGTCGAGGCCGTGCTCTGCGACGTAGTAGCGCAGCAGGAAGTTGTGCATCGAATACTCGAAGGGCACGGCGAACTTGAAGCCCTTCCACTGTCTGGGATTGCGCTTGTCCTTGTGCTTGAGGTGCAGCGTGATCGCCTGGCCGTTGATGTTCTGGATCGTCGCCACGCGCATCGGCGCGGCGACCGAGCCGAGCCCCAGCGAAGTGGCAAGGGGCATCGGCGACAAGAAGTGCGTCGCGTCGTACTCCTTGTTCAGCATCTTGTCGCGGATGAGCGCCCAGCCGGCGGTCTTGTGCAGGCGCACGCTGAGCCCTTCCTTGCGGTAGAAGCCGAGCGGATCGGCCATGATGAGCGGGCTCGCGCAGGTGATGGCGATGAAGCCGATGTCGAGTTCTTTCTTCTCGAGCGTGCCTTTCTCCTGCGCCATCGCCTCCAGCGCGCCGAAGGGAATGAACTGCGAGATCGCGGCGGCCGCGGTCGATGCGCCGACCGCGCGCAGGAAGCGGCGCCGGGTTTCGTCGTGCGGGAACAGCGCCCGCATCACCGCGGACTGGATGACGCGGCGGTTGAGCGATTCGATGCTGTTGTCGAGCGAGTCGGACTGCTGCGCGGCGGCGTGCTCGGCTTCGTCACGATGCCGGCCGCAGCTGCATCCGGCGCCGAGGCGGACGTCCGGGTCGAAAGGGTTCTTGAAGGCGGACATGCGTAACCTCCCGAAAAGCGATGTCCGCCGTTCTGCATCAGCTATGCCACTGTCGCAGGTTCAGGTTAAGTCATTGAAAGAAAATTAGGAAAACGGTCGGGCGGGCTGACGGAAGGCGCGCGGCGGCGGGGGCGCGCCGCCTCGTGCCGGTGCGCTGCCGCCTCAGGCTGGTGCGTCTAGCTTTGCTTCCACGGCAGGCCGTGATAGCGCCAGCCGCCCACGGTGTTGCGCTGTCCGGCGTCGTTTTTGTCGCCCTCGAAGCCTTCCAGCACGTTGTAGACGTTGGTGTAGCCGAGTTCGGCCGCCAGCGCGGCCGCGGCATGGGAGCGGGCGCCGCTGCGGCAGATGAACAGCAGCGGCGTGGACTTGTCCGGCACCTCGCGTTGCAAGGTCTCGGCGAAGGCCGGATTGCGCGTGCCCGCCGGCCAGGTGTTCCACTCGATCTGCAGGGACCCCGGGATATAACCCACCCAGTTCCACTCCGCCTGGGTGCGCACGTCCACCAGCCGTGCGTTCGGCACATGCTGCAGCACGGTATAAGCCTGGGGCGGGGTCACCGCACCGGTATAGGGCAGGTTCTTGGCGGTAGCGGCTGCACGCGCCTCGGCCAGGATTTTCTCAATGTCGTTCATGGTTTAGCTCCGCAGTAGGGTTCTTGAGGGGGCGCTCCGGCCGGCCGCCGTAGCGCCATTCGTCTCAGGCCCGGGCCTTGCTGCACTATCTTGGTGCATTTTTTTATTGGATGCTTCATCATGGTGCATCCGGCCGTTGAGGCTTGATAAAAAGAGGCATGATTTCAATCGCTTATCCTGAATATCAAAGTGGCATGCTTCTCGCACATCGGCCCGGGCACTCAAACCAGGGAACGTCGCCTGACGATCCAAGCCAGCGATAGGAGAACCAGATGGCACTTACCAGCGCCGATGTACTGAAGCTGATCAAAGAAAAAGAAGTCAAGTTCGTGGACATGCGCTTTACCGACACCCGCGGTAAGGAGCAGCACGTTCAGATCCCCGCCAAGCACTTCAACGAAGACAAGTTCGAAAACGGCCAGCCCTTCGATGGTTCGTCCATCGCCGGCTGGAAGGGGATCGAGGCTTCCGACATGATCCTGATGCCCGATCCGGACACCGCACGGCTCGACCCGTTCACGGACGAGACCACGCTCAACATCACCTGCGACGTCATCGAGCCTTCCACCGGCAAGGGCTACGACCGCGATCCGCGTTCGCTTGCCAAGCGTGCCGAAGCCTACCTGAAGTCTTCGGGTATCGGCGATGCCGCGTACTTCGGCCCGGAACCCGAATTCTTCGTGTTCGACAGCGTCACCTGGAAGATCGACGCCTCCGGCAGCTTCGTCAAAATCAAGTCCGAAGAAGCGCCCTGGTCCAGCGGGGAAGAGTTCGAGGGCGGCAACATGGGCCATCGCCCCACCACCAAAGGCGGCTACTTCCCGGTGCCGCCGGTCGATTCCCTGCAGGACCTGCGTCAGTCCATCGCGCTGGCGCTGGAGGCGCAGGGCGTGGACGTCGAAGTCCTGCACCATGAGGTGGCGGGCGCCGGCCAGTGCGAACTGGGCACCCGTTTCAACACCCTGGTGAAGCGCGCCGACTGGACGCAGATCCTCAAGTACACCGTGCACATGGTCGCACAGGCCTACGGCAAGACCGCGACCTTCATGCCGAAGCCCGTCGTGGGCGACAACGGCTCGGGCATGCACGTGCACATGTCGGTGTGGAAGGACGGCCAGAACCTGTTCGCCGGCAACGGCTACGCGGGCCTGTCCGATTTCGCGCTGTACTTCATCGGCGGCATCATCAAGCACGCGCGTGCGCTGAACGCCATCACCAACCCCGGCACGAACTCCTACAAGCGTCTGGTGCCGGGCTTCGAGGCGCCGATCAACCTCGCCTACTCGGCGCGCAACCGTTCGGCTTCCTGCCGCATCCCGTACTCGAGCAACCCCAAAGGGCGCCGCATCGAGGTGCGCTTCCCCGATCCGACGGCGAATTCCTACCTGGCGTTCGCCGCGCTGCTGATGGCGGGCCTGGACGGCGTGCAGAACAAGATCCATCCCGGCGATCCGATCGACAAGAACCTCTACGATCTGCCGCCGGAAGAGGCCGCCAAGGTGCCGACCGTGGCGCACTCGCTCGACATGGCGCTGGAAGCCCTCGACAAGGACCGCGAGTTCCTGACCCGCGGCGGGGTGTTCACCAACGACATGATCGACGCGTACATCGAACTGAAGATGGAGGAGGTCACGCGCTTCCGCATGACCACCCATCCGGTCGAGTTCGAGATGTACTACAGCCTGTAACCGTTCAGTGGCCGGGGCGGGGCTTCCCCCGTCCCGGCCCCGGGAGACGCGACATCTCTTCTTTCACAGGCGGGGCATCCGTGCGCGCGTACATGCACATGTGCGACGAGCCGGCGGCTGCGGTATCGTTTTCTTCACGAAGCGTGATTTTTCGCTGCGGCTTGCGGGCGAATGTGGTATCGGCATTCCATTCCTTTGGCATAGACTCGGGGTCATCTCCTCGTTACAGGCGTGGACATGACCGCGATCAAGCTACTGTGGATGGCCGCCGCGCTGACGGCGGCAAGTGCCGCGCACGCGCAGAGTACGGTCTGGAAGTGCATCGGGCCGGACGGCCGGCCGCAGTACACCAATGTGCAGCGGGAAACCGTCCCCCCCCCCCCCCCCCGCCCCTTATCCCCATCTGACGCTGCCGACGAAGACGCCACCGCCCACCCCGCTCGCCCCCCCCCCCCTCACCACCCCACCCCCCCCCCCCCCCCC
>QGUL01000290.1 GCA_003242425.1 Pseudomonadota bacterium
AAACGCTCTGGTTGGGCCGGTGGGGCCCTTTGCCGACAAGGGCAATGTCAAGGAATTGCAGGCCCGGATCAGTCTGGCGGGAATCGAAAGCTATACCGAAGCGGTCAAAGGGGAAGGCGGTGCGCGTTATACCCGCGTGCGCGCCGGCCCCTTCGCGAGCAAGGACGAGGCCGAAAAGGTGCGCAAGCGCCTGCTCGAAATGGGCCTCAAACCGGGCAACGTGACGACCCGATGACCTGGGTGGATTACGCCGTCATCGCCGTGCTCGGCGTTTCGGCCTTGCTGGGCATCTGGCGCGGGTTCATCCGCGAGGTGCTTGCGCTCGCGGGCTGGATCGCCGCGGGCGTGATCGCGGTGATGTTCGCGCCCGAGGGCGCCGCGCTGCTGCCGCAGGATTTCGCGACGCCGCTGGTGCGACATCTCCTCGCTGCCGCGCTGGTGTTCGTGCTGGTGCTGGTGGTTGCCGGTCTCGCGGGCTTATTGCTGTCGAAACTCGTGCGCGCGGTGGGACTCGGCGCGCTCGATCGCACGCTCGGCGGCGTGTTCGGCTTCGTGCGCGGGGCGCTCATCGTGCTGGTGGCGGTGTTGCTGGTCGGCGTGACGAGCCTGCCGCGCGAGCCGGCCTGGCGCGAGGCGCAGCTGCGAGGTCCCCTGGAAACGGCCGCTATTGCGGCCAGGGCTTATCTGCCGGAAGCGATCGCCGAACGCATCCGGTATGACGAGCCCGAAGTCGGAGCAAGGTGAATCATGTGCGGAATCGTGGGTGTGGTCGGCAAGAGCCCGGTCAATCAGCTGCTGTATGACGGGCTGCTGGTCTTGCAGCATCGCGGCCAGGATGCGGCGGGCATCGTGACTTCGGAAGGCAAGATGTTCCACATGCACAAGGCGCCGGGCCTCGTGCGCGACGTGTTCCGCACCCGCAACATGCGTTCGCTGCCCGGCAACATGGGCATCGGCCATTGCCGCTATCCGACCGCGGGCTCGGCGATGAATCCCGACGAGGCGCAGCCTTTCTACGTCAACTCGCCCTTCGGCATCGTGCTCGGCCACAACGGCAATCTCACCAATGCCGATCAGTTGAAACAGGAGATGTTCCGGCTCGACCGGCGGCACATCAACACCAACTCCGATTCCGAGGTGCTGCTCAACGTGCTCGCGCACGAGCTCGAGCTCACCGCGACCGGCGTGCAGCTCGACCCGGACACCGTTTTCAAAGCCGTGGCCAACGTGCATCGCCGCTGCCGCGGCGCGTACGCGGTGGTGGCGATGATCGCCGGCCTGGGCATGGTGGCCTTCCGCGATCCGCACGGTATCCGTCCGCTGGTGATCGGTCGCAACGAGACCGACCAGGGGCCGGAGTGGATGGCCGCCTCGGAGAGCGTCGCGCTCGACGCGATGGGCTTCCAGTTCGTCCGCGACGTGGCGCCGGGCGAGGCGATCGTGATCACCGAAGAGGGCGAGTTCTTCAGCCGGCAGTGCGCCGAACAGCCGCGCCTGACACCCTGCATCTTCGAACACGTGTACCTCGCCCGCCCGGACTCGCTCATCGACGGCGTGTCGGTGTACGAGGCGCGGCTGCGCATGGGCGTGCATCTGGCGGAAAAGATCCGCCGCCAGTATTCGCATCTGGACATCGACGTCGTCATCCCGGTGCCCGATACCAGCCGGCCGATCGCGCTGGAGCTCGCGCTCAAGCTCGGCATCGCCTATCGCGAAGGCTTCGTCAAGAACCGCTACATCGGCCGCACCTTCATCATGCCGGGACAGAGCGTGCGCAAGCGCTCGGTGCGCCAGAAGCTCAACGCCATCCCGATGGAGTTCAAGAACAAGAACGTGCTGATCGTGGACGACTCCATCGTGCGCGGCACCACCAGCCGCGAGATCGTGCAGATGGCGCGCGAGGCGGGCGCCCTGAAAGTCTATTTCGCCTCGGCCGCGCCGCCCGTACGTTTCCCCAACGTCTACGGCATCGACATGCCCACGCGCCGCGAGCTGATCGCCACCGGCCGTACCGAAGAGGAGATCGCGCGCGAGATCGAGGCCGACGCGGTGATCTACCAGGATCTGGAGGCGCTCAAGGCGGCGGTACGCGAGGTCAACCCGGCGCTGCAGGAATTCGAGACCTCCTGTTTCGACGGCAAGTACGTCACCGGAGACGTGACCGTCGAGTACCTCGAGGACGTGGAACACCGGCGCAACGACAAACGCGATCAGGCGGCCGATGAGGCCGAAGACGAAAACGCCACGGTTTGACAGCCGTTGCGCGGGGCGTTAACTTGCACGCCAGCGCCGATTTGAGCACAGCTTGCGGGCGCCGTCCCACACCCGGTAGGGTGCGGACGTCAAACAAGTGCGGCTAAAGCGTGGTCGGTTGAGCAGCGCAGGCTGCGACTAAACCCGTTCTAGCCGGCAGGCGAGAACGGGTTTTTTGTTCGCGGCCGAAGCGCTCACGCCTCGGCCGCCGCAGTGCGGGAATGGACATGACGGACGAATACGATTTCGATACGCGCGCGATCCGCGCCGGTTCGGTACAGAGCCAGTTCAACGAACACTCCGAGGCGCTGTTCCTCACCTCGAGTTTCAAGTTCAAGAACGCCGCCCAGGCGGCGGCGCGCTTCGCCAACGAGGAACCGGGTCCGGTCTATTCCCGCTTCAGCAATCCGACGGTCGGCATCTTCACCGACCGTCTGGCTTCGCTGGAGGGCGGTGAAGCCTGCGTCGCGACCGCTTCCGGGATGTCGGCCATTCTCACCACCGTCATGGGGTTGTTGAAGGCCGGCGATCACATCCTGTGCTCGGCCGGCGTGTTCGGCGCGACGGTGCAGCTCTTCGGCGGCATCCTGAGCCGCTTCGGCCTGGAGACCACCTTCGTCGAAGGCACGAGCGTCGAAGCCTGGCAGGCGGCGGTCAAACCCAATACCCGCATGCTGTTCCTGGAAACGCCTTCCAATCCGCTGATGGAGGTGTTCGACATCGCGGCGTTGAAGGCGGTGGCGCAGCGTGCCGGTGCGTATTTGGTTGTGGACAACGCCCTGTGCACGCCCGCGCTGCAGCGCCCGCTCGAGTTCGGCGCCGACCTCGTCGTGCACTCGGCGACCAAGTACATCGAGGGCCAGGGGCGGGTGCTGGGCGGCACCATCGTCGGCTCGAAGGCGCTGGTGATGGATCAGATCGCGCCGGTGCTGCGCACCGCCGGACCTTCGCTGTCGCCGTTCAATGCCTGGGTGCTGTTCAAGGGCCTGGAGACCTTGCGTCTGCGCATGGACGCGCATTCCCGCAATGCGCTGGAACTGGCGCAATGGCTGGAGAAGCACCCGCGGGTGGAACGTGTCACCAACCCGGGCCGCCCCCCCAACCCCACACCCCGCCCCCGGAGAAGAAAAACGCGCCCGCGGGGAGGGGCTCGT
>QGUL01000291.1 GCA_003242425.1 Pseudomonadota bacterium
AATGGTTATTGAATCCGCTTGGGGTTGGGCTGTTCGCCCTGTTCGCGTTCTACGTGCTCTTCGATTTCGAGCGGCTCGAAGTCTTCAAGATGCTGCTCACATCGTTCTTCCCGCTCGCGATCCTGATCCTCGCGGTACTGGGTTCGATCGTATTCGGCTTCGCCACGCCCACCGAAGCGGCGGCTGTCGGCGGGTTCGGCGGCTTCGCGCTCGCGGCCTTCTATCTGCTGGTGGGGCAGGAGGCCGAGCGCCGGCGCAAGGTGATGAAGACCTGGGCGCCGCTGTGGGGGCTGTTCTTCGCGTCCGTCTTCTGGTACGCGTTCATGGACAGCCTGCCGCCGGCATGGCTGGGCGTGGTTTCGATCGCCGCGCTGGGCGTCTGGGCCGTCATCGCCGTGATGCAGCTCCGACTGTTCGGCGTGGTGAAGGAGTCGGTCTACCTCACCGCCAAGACGAGCGCCATGGTGTGCTGGCTGTTCGTCGGTTCCTCGATCTTCTCGGCCGCGTTCGCGCTGCTGGGCGGTCAGGAGCTGGTGGAGCAATGGGTGCTCGGTCTCGATCTGACGCCCATCCAGTTCATGCTGCTTTCGCAGGTCGTGATCTTCCTGCTCGGCTGGCCGCTGGAATGGACGGAGATCATCATCATCTTCATGCCGATCTTCATTCCGCTGCTGGATCACTTCAACATCGATCCGCTGTTCTTCGGCCTGCTGGTCGCGCTCAACCTGCAGACGGCGTTCCTCTCGCCGCCGGTGGCGATGTCGGCCTTCTATCTGAAGGGCGTGGCGCCGCCGCACGTGACGCTGAACCAGATCTTCCTCGGCATGATGCCGTTCATGGGGATCCAGATCTTCGCCATGTTCCTGCTCTATATGTTCCCGGCCATCGGGCTGTGGCTGCCGAAGGTGCTGTACGGCTGAGGAACGCACGGCGCACGACAAAGAGGCGGACTGCGGTCCGCCTTTTTGTTGCGCACGCCTGACGCACGACTCGGAGTCCCGTAGAATCGCCCGGCCCGGCAACGGGCGTATGGAGTTTGAACGGATGCAGCCGCTGCTCTTGCGCATCAGCCGTCACATCGATCGATGGAGCGCCCGTTTCGGCGCGCTCGCGACGGCTTGCGTGCTGCTGGCCTGCGCGGTGAGCGCCGGCAACGCGATCTCGCGTTACGCCCTGGACGCCAGCTCCAACGCCTGGCTGGAACTGCAGTGGTATCTGTTCGCCGGCGTGGTGATGCTGGGCGCGGCCCATACTCTGCGGCGCAACGAGCACGTGCGGGTCGATCTGTTCTACAGCCGGCTGTCCGTGCGCGCGCAGGCCTGGGTCGACGTGCTGGGCCTGCTGCTGTTCCTGTTTCCCGCCGTCGGACTGCTGGCGTGGTTTTCCTGGCCGATGTTCCTCGCTTCCTTCCAGTCCGGCGAAGTGTCGCTCAACGCCGGCGGCCTCGTCCGCTGGCCGGTGAAGCTGTTACTGCCGCTCGGTTTCGCGCTGGTGCTGCTGCAGGGCCTGAGCGAGCTCATCAAACGTATCGCCTTGCTGAGGGGTGATCGCAGCCTGGCGCCGGAGCATTACGAAAGACCGCAACAATGAGCGCTGGCTGGATGGCGCCGCTGATGTTCTGCGGCCTGGTGCTGTTTCTGCTGTCCGGATTTCCGGTCGCGTTCTCGCTCGCCGCCGTCGGTCTGGCATTCGGGCTCTACGGCGTGCAGGCCGGGCTGTTCGATTTCGCGCTGTTGCAGGCGCTGCCCGAGCGCGTGTTCGGGATCCTCTCCAACGATCTGCTGCTCGCGATCCCGTTCTTCACCTTCATGGGTGCGCTGCTGGAGAAGAGCGGGCTCGCGGAGGACCTGCTGGAAGGCATCGGCCAGCTGTTCGGGCCGGTGCGCGGCGGGCTCGCGTTCGCCGTGGTCGTCGTGGGCGCGATCTTCGGCGCCATCACCGGCACGGTCGCGGCGTCCGTGATCGCGATGGGCGTGATCGCGCTGCCGATCATGCTGCGCTACGGTTATTCCACGCGCGTGGCCACGGGCGTGATCGCCGCTTCCGGCACCATCACCCAGATCATTCCGCCTTCGCTGGTGCTGATCGTGCTCGCCGACCAGCTCGGCAAATCGGTGGGCGAGATGTACGCCGGCGCGATCGGCGCGAGCCTCGTGCAGGTGCTGCTGTTCTGCGCCTACATCGCCGTGCTCGCCATCCTGCGTCCGCGGTGGGTGCCTGCGCTGCCGCCCGAGGCACGCACGCTGAAGGGCCGGGCGCTCGCGCTCAAGATCGCCGCCGGTGTGGTGCCTTCGCTGGGATTGATGTTCCTAGTGCTGGGCACCATCCTGCTCGGCCTGGCCACCCCGACGGAGGGCGGGGCAATGGGCGCCGTCGGCGCGCTGGTCATCGCCGCGGCGCGGCGCCGTCTCGATTGGAACACGGTGTGGCAGGCGGGCGCCTCCACCATGCGCCTCACGGCGATGGTCATTTTCATCCTCATCGGCTCGACGGTGTTCGGGCTGGTGTTCCGCGGCCTGGATGGCGACCTGTGGGTCGAAGACCTGCTCGGCGAGCTGCCGGGCGGCGCGGTGGGGTTCCTGGTATTCGTCAACCTGCTGGTCTTCCTGCTCGCCTTCTTCCTCGACTTCTTCGAGATCGCCTTCATCATCCTGCCCCTGCTGGCGCCGGTGGCGCAGAAGCTGGGTATCGACCTGGTGTGGTTCGGCGTGCTGCTCGGCGCCAACATGCAGACCTCGTTCATGCATCCGCCCTTCGGCTTCGCGCTGTTCTATTTGCGCGGCATCGCGCCGCGCGAAGTGAAGAGCGCCGACATCTACTGGGGCGCGCTGCCCTGGGTGGGGTTGCAGCTCATGCTGGTGGCGATCCTCATCGCCTTCCCTGATCTGGTCACGGGCCTGCTCGATCACGGGGAGCTGGTCCGGCCGGGCGACGCCGTGATCGATATCGAGGTCCCGGTGTACGACTGGGGCGGGTTCGACGGCTTCCCGGACCAGTAACCGCCGCCCGAAGCGGACGGGCCGCCCGCGCGCGTGCCGCCCGTGTGCCTTTCGCCCGGCCAATGACGCCGCAGGGCATGGTATCGTTTGCGCTCCCTTCAGCAACCAGCCAACCGATATCCGACATGAAACCCCGCGTACTCGTGACCCGCGCGAATTTTCCGGAGGTGTTGGAATTCCTGCGCGCCCATTTCGAAGTCGAGGACAACCAGGCGGACGAGGCGCTCACGCCCGAAGTTCTGCGCGAGCGCCTGAGCGACAAGGACGGCGTGTTGACGCTGCCGATCGACCGCGTCGATACCGAGCTCCTGCAGGCCTGCCCGCGTCTGAAGGCCGTATGCAACATCGCGGTGGGCTACAACAACATCGATGTCGCCGCCTGTACCGCCCATGGCGTGATGGCGACGA
>QGUL01000292.1 GCA_003242425.1 Pseudomonadota bacterium
GGAATTTGGGTTCGCTGGGGTCCAAGAACTTTCGCTGTGCTGGGGTGTTGAAATAGAGGTCGTTCACTTCCACCGTGGTGCCCACCGCATGGGCGGCGGGTTCAACCGGGTCGGGCGGCCCGCCTTCGGCGCGGATGCGGAAGGCGTGGGGCGCATCAGCAGTGCGGGAGGTCAGGGTCACGCGCGCGACCGAGCCGATGCTGGCCAGCGCCTCCCCCCGGAAGCCCAGCGTCGCCACGCGTTCCAGATCGGCGAGGGAGGCGATCTTGCTGGTGGCGTGGCGCGCGAGCGCGAGCGGCAGGTCTTCGGCCGCGATGCCGCTGCCGTCGTCCGTGACGCGGATCTGCTTGCCGCCGCCTTCGGCGAGACTCACCGTGATGTTCCGGGCGCCCGCGTCGAGGCTGTTTTCCAGCAGTTCCTTCAGCACCGAGGCCGGGCGTTCGACGACTTCGCCGGCGGCGATCTGGCTGATCAGGGTATCGGGCAGTACACGGATGGCGGGCATGGCGGCGGGCCGCGTTGTGAATTTGCTTGGGCGGCGTTTTCCTGGAACGCCAAATTATAGGCGGCCCGGTAGAATCGCGAGCCAATGGATATCGTTCTCGCTTTCTGGGATCTGCTGATCCGGCTCGACGTCCACCTCGCGGCGCTGGTGCAGCAATATGGAACCTGGATCTACGCCATCCTGTTCCTGATCGTCTTCTGCGAAACGGGGCTGGTGGTGACGCCCTTTCTGCCGGGCGATTCGCTGCTGTTCGTCGCCGGCACCATCTGGGCGGTGAGCGGCATGGACGCGCACTGGCTGGCGGTGACGCTCATCACCGCGGCGCTGTGCGGCGACAACGTCAACTACTGGATCGGCCGCACGCTGGGGCCGCGCGTGTTCCGCTGGGAGGATTCACGCTTGTTCAACCGCAAAGCGCTCGACCGCACCGAAGCCTTCTACGCGAAGCACGGCGGCAAGACCATCATCATCGCCCGCTTCGTGCCCATCGTGCGCACCTTCGTGCCCTTTGTCGCCGGCATCGGCCGCATGTATTACCCGCGCTTCCTGTCCTACAGCGTGCTGGGCGCGCTTCTCTGGGTGCTGTCGCTGGTGTACGCGGGCTATTTCTTCGGCAATATCCCCTTCATCAAGAACAACCTGACGCTGGTGATCTTCTGCATCATCGGGCTGTCGCTCATGCCGATGGCGGTGGAATACCTGCGCGCGCGGCTGCGCGCGGCCAAGGTTTCCGCCCGGTCCTAGATGTTGCGGTCGCGGCTCGGGTTGGCGGCGATGGTGGAGCGGCCGCCGCGCGGATATTTCTGCAGATAGGCCTTGATGCCCGCGACGATGGCCTGGGCAAGCCGCGTCTGGTAGGCATCGTCGTTGAGCCGGCGCTCTTCCTCGGGATTGCTGATGAAGGCGGTCTCGACCAGGATCGAGGGAATGTCGGGCGCCTTCAGCACCGCGAAGCCCGCCTGCTCGACATAGTCCTTGTGCAGGGTGTTGATGTTGCCCAGCTCGTTCAACACCAGCTTGCCGAGCTTGAGGCTGTCGCTGATGGTGGCGGTCTGCGAAAGATCGAGCAGGGTCTGCGCGAGGTAACGGTCCTTCACGTCCAGGTTCACCCCGCCGATCAGGTCGGATTCGTTCTCGCGGTTGGCGAGCCAGCGCGCGGCGGCGCTGGTGGCGCCGCGCTCGGACAGCGCGAACACCGAGGAGCCGCGCGCATGCGGCTTGATGAAGGCGTCGGCGTGGACCGAGACGAACAGGTCCGCGCGCACTTTGCGGGCCTTGGCGACGCGCATGTGCAGCGGCACGAAGTAGTCGCCGTCGCGCGTCAGCACGGCCTGCATGCCGGGCTCCGCGTCGATGAGTTGCTTCAGCTTGCGCGCCACTTTCAGCGTGACGTCCTTCTCCTTGGTGCCGCGCGCGCCGATGGCGCCCGGGTCCTCGCCGCCGTGTCCCGGATCGATCGCGACGACGACCGGCGGCTGCTGCAGCAGCGACTGGCCGCTGCGCTCTTCCTGTTCGCGCAGCAGCGCCATGAGCGGATCGGGCGGATCGACGGGATAGAGGTCGAGCACCAGGCGGTGGCCGTATTCGCCCACCGGCGCAAGGGTGAAGGCCTGCGGCCGCACCGGAGCCTTGAGATCCAGCACCAGCCGCACCACGTCCGGCTTGAACTGCCCCACGCGCATTTGCGCCACATAGGGATCGTTCGCCAGCACCTTGTTCGCGGCCTCGCGCTGCAGCGCCGCGAGATCGACGCCCCGGATGTCGACCACCACCCGCGCAGGGTTGTCGAGCGTCATCAGCTCGTGCTGGAGCGCACGGGTCGATTCGATGGTGAGGCGCGTGTAGTCCTGCGCCGGCCACATGCGCACCGAGCGGATGCCGATGCCCTGTGCCAGCAGTTCGAGAGGAAGGAAGGCGAAGAGCGCGCCGGCCGTGAGCGCCTGCAGGCTCAGCCGGCGCCGTTCGAAATGGAGCGCAACAGCCGCTCGCCCGCCGGGCTCAGTGCGACCAGCATCGCATCGCGGCCCGAGGGCGCATGACGGAGCGCGATCCGCAGGTCCGGGGCCGGTAGCTCGGCCGCTTTCTCCGGCCATTCCACCAGGCAGACCGCGTCGGCGTTGAAGTAGTCGCGAAAACCGGCGTCCAGCCATTCCCGGGGCTCTCGGAGCCTATAGAAATCAAAGTGGTACAACTGTAACTTAGAAACTGTATAAGGTTCAACCAGTGTGTAGGTCGGACTTTTGACCTTGCCGGGGTAGCCCAGGGCGCGCAGACAGGCCCGGACCAGGGTGGTCTTGCCGGCGCCCAGATCGCCTTCCAGATGGATCGACAGGCCGGGCACGAGCACGTCCGCCAGCCGGGCGCCCAGCGCTTCGGTCGCGGTTTCGTCGGGGAGGTGGAGTTCGAGGGGCGCTACCATAGGGCCATGAACGCAACGCAACAGGCGGTCGAGCAGGATTGGTCCGCGCTGGCGCTCGCCATCAAGGCATGGGGGCGCGAGCTGGGCTTCGCTGCCGTGGCCGTCGCCGATGTGGATTTGCATGAGGCCGAGCCGCGCCTCCTGCGCTGGCTCGAACGCGGCCTGCACGGCGAAATGGATTATATGGCACGCCACGGCCCCAAACGCGCGCGGCCCGCGGAGCTCGTGCCCGGCACCCTGCGTGTCATCAGCGCGCGTCTCGACTACTGGCCCGAAGCCGCCGACGCCCGCGAAGCGCTGCGCGACGGTGCGCGTGCGTACATTTCGCGTTATGCCCTCGGACGCGACTATCACAAGGTCATGCACGGCCGATTGCAGAAGCTGGCCGAGCGCATCTCCGCCGAGATGGCCGATTTAGGTTCACGCGTGTTCGGCGATTCGCCGCCGGGGTCGAAACGGAAGTTCCAAGCCCATGTTT
>QGUL01000293.1 GCA_003242425.1 Pseudomonadota bacterium
GTTGAAGGCCGCCGCGCCGATCGGTCCCTCGATCATGATGTCGAGCGCCGAAGCGATGCGATCGGGCTTGCCGTAATCGATTTCCCAGGGCTGGATGTAGCCCGGGATGCGCAGGTTGGAGACCGAGAAGCCGCACAGCCCCGCCTTGGGTTTGGCGCCGCGGCCGGTGGAGCCTTCGTCGCGGATCTCGCCGCCGGCGCCGGTGGCCGCGCCCGGGAAAGGCGAGATCGCGGTCGGATGGTTGTGCGTCTCGACCTTGATGACCGAATGCGTCAGCTCCTCGTGCGTGCGGTAGACGCCGTCCTCGTCGGCGAACCAGCGCTGCACCGTGCGGCCTTCCAGCACCGCGGCGTTGTCGGCATAGGCCACCACCGTACCCTGCGGATGGGCCGCGTGGGTGTGGCGGATCATGCCGAACAGGCTGTCGGGCTGCTTCACGCCGTCGATCACCCAGGTGGCGTTGAAGATCTTGTGGCGGCAGTGCTCGGAGTTCGCCTGAGCGAACATGGTGAGCTCGACGTCGGTGGGGTCGCGCCCCATCTCGCGGTAGATGTCGAGCAGATAATCGATCTCGTCTTCCGACAGCGCCAGGCCCATCTCGACGTTGGCGCGTTCCAGGGCCGCGCGGCCCTCGGCGCCGAGCGCGATGGTCTTCATCGGCTTCGGCTCGTAATGGCGGAACAGGGCCTCGGCAGCCTCGAGCGACTCGAGCACCGTCTCGGTCATGCGGTCGTGCAGCAGCGCGGCGACCGCGGCCTGCTGGCCCTTCTTGAGCCCGGCGATGTGGTACATGACGCCGCGCTCGATGCGGCGCACCGCGCTCAGGCCGCAGCTGTGGGCGATGTCGGTCGCCTTGGACGACCAGGGCGAGATCGTGCCCAGCCGCGGCACGACCAGGACGGGAACGCAGTTCTGCGGCGGCTCGGTAGCGGGCTCGCCGTAGGTGAGCAGGTGCGCCAGCACCTGCATTTCCTCGCCGGAAAGATCGCGCTCGATTTCGATGAAATGCCAATACACCGCCGCCTGCACGGCAGTGCGGGCATCGAGCGCCTGCAGGCGCGCGTTGATCTTGTCGAGACGAAATGCGGAGAGCGCCTGGCTTCCGCGCAGCTTCAGAATGGGCATGTCGTGGCGCTTCAGTAAAAGCGGATTATAGCGGGGCTGCCGCCCGGCGCCGAGGGGCGGCCGCTTTCAGGCGTGCTCAGCGTTGCGCCGTCAGCGCCCGCGGCGTGCCGCCGAGGCCGAAACTGCCCCGCAAATAGCCGGCGGGGATGCGCAACTGGGCGGCGATGCGGCCGTCGATCTGTTCGTGATAGGCCGCATTGCCGCTCGCCGACAGCAGGCCCGCCCGTATGCGCAGACTGTGCAACTGTAATCGGCCCTCGCTGAGCAGCAGTTGCCCTTCCAGTTCGTCGAACGGCGTCTGGCCGGCGAGGACCTTGCCCTCCTGCAAGGAACGCGTCAGGTCGACGCCGTGCACCACGCCTTTTTCCACCGTGAAACGGCCCTGCGCGCTCGGTTTGGCGAACAGGGCGTCGAAGCGCTCGGCGCGCAGTTCGAACTCGCCCGCCGCGCGCAGCCGCCCTTCCACCGCCGGCACGATTTTCACCAGCGTGAGCGAACTCGCCTCGGCCGAGCCCTGCAACCGCAGCGGCTGCCAGCTCAGGCTGCCCTGCCCTTTCAGCACGCCGTCGTAGAGCTGGGCGTCGAAGCTCGTCAGGGTGGCGCCTTCGGCGCTCAGGCGGCCTTTGACCGCCACTTCGGTCAGCGGAAGACCGACGTAGGCCCGGGCATCGGCGAGTTGGAGGTCGAAGCTGCCGGCGCCGTTGCCCTCCGGCACGATTTCCAGCTTCAGCGTCTGATCCGCGTCGGCCAGTACGACTTTGCCCGGGGCCTGTCCGGAGCCGAGCTCCAGGCGGCCGTCGAGGGCCGGCAGCGTCGCGCCCGGCGCGTCCAGCCGCACACCCGCCAGTTCCACCCGCTCCAGGCCCGGCAGCCGCGCCTCCAGCCGGCCGGCCAGCAAGGCCGCGAGGGCGCCCGGCCGGACGTCCACCTCGCTCAACGCCAGCGCGCGCCAGGCGGGCGACTCGCTGAAGAGGCTGACCAGCGAAGGCGTCGCGACGGCGGTGCCGATCCGCACCTCCCCGCTGCGGCCAAGCTCCATCTGCCGGAAGCTGAGCGCCGGCCAGGGCGTCCACACATAAGCGACCTTGGCGATCTTCACCGGCTGGCCGAGCAGGCGCTCGGCGCGGCGTTCGTAAGGCGCCGGATCGACCGGCCAGTAGGGCACGGACAGCACGGCGAGCGCCAGAATCGCAGCCGCGCCTGCCGACAGCCAGAGACCGAGCTTGCGGCGCTTGCCCTGGCGGATGCGCTGCAGGCGCATCGCCACTTCGGCGGCCTCGCGCTCGCGCTCGCGCTGACGCGCCGCGGCGCGCGCCTCGGCTTCGGCCTTTTCCCGTGCACGCTGCGCGCGGCGCTCGCGGGCGGCGCGTTCGGCCTCCGCGCGGGCGCGCATCCGCTCCTCTTCCAGTTGCCGCCGGCGCTCCTCCTGTTCGATCCGCTCCCAGGCCTGCTCGTCCACCTCGTCTTGCATCTTCTGCTCCCTGCGCTCTTCGGCCGGCGCACCGGAATCGGGCAGGCTCCGCTGCGTGAGTCCCTCTCCCACGGCACGCGCCTGCGCTTCCAGCCGCGCCAGATCGGCGGCGGCCCGCGCCCGTTCTTCAGCTTCGCGACGGGCTTGCTCTTGCGCTTCCCGCCTGGCCCGTTCTTCTGCCGCGTGACGTGCTCTTTCCTCCGCTTCACGGCGGGCACGTTCTTCCGCCTCCCGGCGCGCTCTTTCTTCGGCTTCCCGTCGCGCGCGTTCCTCGGCCTCGCGACGGGCTTTCTCTTCGGCTTCCCGCTTGGCACGCTCCTCGGCTTCGCGCCGGGCACTTTCCTCCGCTTCGCGGCGGGCACGTTCCTCGGCCTCCCGGCGCGCTCTTTCTTCGGCTTCCCGTCGCGCGCGTTCCTCGGCCTCGCGACGGGCTTTCTCTTCGGCTTCCCGTCTGGCCCGCTCTTCGGCTTCGCGGCGCGCCTGCTCTTCCGCTTCACGGCGGGCTCTTTCCTCGGCCTCGCGGCGGGCACGTTCTTCCGCCTCCCATCGCGCCCGTTCTTCGGCTTCGCGCCGGAGCTGTTCTTCAGCTTCGCGACGCGCCCGTTCTTCCGCCTCGGCCCGGGCTTCCGCTTCCCGGCGCGCCTCCGCTTCGTGACGGGCCGTGTCCGCGGCGGGCGGGTTCGCGCCCGTCTGCGCGCGCGCCCGCACCATGGCGCCGACCAGCGCGGCTTCGGCCGCCTGCAGACGTTCCGCTTCCGCCTTGTCGTGTTTGAGGAGATCGGAAAAGTCCG
>QGUL01000008.1 GCA_003242425.1 Pseudomonadota bacterium
CCGCGAAAAGATCGGCGGGTAGACTTGAAAAAAGGGTAAGGAAGCCCTCGTTGAACTTGGGCTCCTTCAGCAACTCGGCCGTGCGCGCGTCGACCGCGACGAACTTGTCCTCGTCCGTGGGCAGCGCCGTCCTGCCGAAACGGAACATCCACAGGTCGGTTTCGTCCTCCTCGCGGAACAGGAACTGCGGCACCAGACCGGGATGTTGCGCTTTCGCCGTTTCCAGCACCTTGTCGAGGCTGGCGTAGGGCGTGCCGGCCGGCATTTCCGGCGCCTCCACCTCCGTGCCGAGCAGATGCCCGATCTCGTGATGGAAGATCAGCGGCAGGCCGGTGATGCACAGGAGCAGCATGAAGAGCGTGCAGATCAGGCTGCTCCATTTGTGCACCCAGGCCCAGGCACGGAGGGATTTGGCGGTCATCGCTTATTCCTCGATCAGAACCACGCTTCCAGCCCGACGCCCACCATGCGGGGACGCGGCAACAGCGCCGTGTCGGCCGCAGCGGGGTTCGCCGGATCCGCTTCGATCAGCACCGGGCTGTCTTCGTCGAAGAGGTTGTTCACGAACGCGAACAGCCGGTACTCGCGGAGGTTGTAGCCGAGCCTGGCGTTCACGATCCAGTAAGGATCGACCTTTCCGCGCGAGAAGTTCATCACTTCCGAGTAGTAGCTTTGGGAGTAGCGCGCGTTGACGCCGACTTCGACGCCGCTGGTATGACGGTACTGCACGCCGAACGCCGCCGTCAGTGCCGGAGAACGCGCCAGCTCGTTGCCTTCCATTTCCGCGTTGTTGTCGAACTCCCGGATGCGCGTCCGCAGCAGGCCGATTTCGGCGTTCAGGCGCAGCGCGCGGGTCGGCTGCCAGGTCAGGCCGATTTCCGCGCCGTAGGTCTCGGCGCGGTCGGCGTTGCGGATGACGGTGGCCCACGCGGCGGGGTCCGGGTTGAGGTCGAAGGGCAATTGCATGTTCTTGTAGTCGCTGTAGAACACGTTGCCCGTGAGCTGCAGTTTTCCGCCCAGGAAGGCGGCACGCGCGAAGCCTTCGTAGGTCCAGACGTATTCGGGATCGAATTCGAAGGCGGTGAAGGGCGCAAACAGCGTGATGCCGGCGCCGCCCGCGTTGAAACCGCGCGAGACGCCCGCGCCCAAGGTCAGGCCTTCGGCCGCCTGCCACGACAGCACCGCCTTGGGCAGGAAGGCGCGGTAGGTCTCGTTCAGATCGACCGCCCAGACCATCAGCGCGCCTTCGCGACGACGGCGCTCTTCCTCGTAGCGCGCGCCGAGCGTCAGCTTCAAATCGCGGTTCAGCGCGCGGGTCATTTCGCCGTACACGGCCACGGTCGAAGTCTTGTCGTCGAAGATGGAGTTGCCGATGTCGATGAACTCGTCCTGCTTGGCGTGGAAGTAATAGGCGCCGACGAAGCCACTCGTCGTCCTGCCGTCGAAGACCAGGCGCGGTTCTATGGCGAAGTCCTTGCCGTCGATGCGCAGGTTTCCGCCTCCCGGCGGCGCGGTCCGCATGACGGCGAAGTCCGAAAGCGAAATCCGGTTCTCGAAGCTGAGGAGATCCGAGAGCCGCCAGGTCGAGTCGAGCACGCCGCTGTTGGTGCGCGTCCGGAACGTGTTCATCTCGGGATAGGCGGCGTTCTTCTTCCGGAAGGGACGCACCACGTGTTCGCTTTGCGGGCCGAGGTGATCGGTGTGCGCGAAGGTGAAGAGGGTCGTGAAGTCGGGCAGCGCGCTCGGCTTGAGCAGGAGCTTGCCGCGCAGCGTCGTGGATTCGTACTCGCCCGGATCGCCGACGCCGGCATAGGCCTGCATGCCGTGCACGAAGCTGTCGTAGCGCTGGCGGTCCACGGCCAGACGGAACGCCGCTTCGTTGTCCGCCAGCGGCGCGTTGAGCACCGCCGCGTATTGACGCTGGCCGTGGCTGCCGGCCATGACCCGGCCGCCGATCTCACGCTCGAAGACGGGATCGTTCGATTTGAGGACCACCGTGCCGGCGATGGTGTTGCGCCCCTGCAGCAGACTCTGTGCGCCGCGGAAGACTTCGATCTGCTTGACGTCCCAGGTGGAGAAGTCGCCGAACACCACCTCGTTGTAATGGGCGGAACGTCCGTCGATTTGCAGGCCGAGACGCGGGCGGGTGCCCGCGATGAAGGCGCCGATGCCTTCGGTGGGGCCGGTGCCGTCCACACCGCGGACGGCGGGTGCCAGATTGCCGGTGCCGGTCGAAGTGAGGTTGGGGATGCCTTCCAGCACGGTGTTGGTCGTGCTGAGCGAAGGATTCTCGATCAGAGCGCGCTGGTCGAGCACGTGCACGCTCGGGGCGGTGTCTTCCAGCGGGCGCTCGACCTTTTCGCCCGTGACGATGATTTTTTCCAGCTCCCGGGCGTCGGCGGGGGCGTCGGCCTGCTGCGCATGCGCGCAGCTCGCAAAGGTGCCCGCGACGAGAAGCGCGACGACTGACGTACGGCTGTACATATAGTCCTCCCTAAACACCGACGTCCGCCGTCGGTGGTCGATCATTGCTTCAAGTTTTGAACTCCTTTATGGGTGGCTGGCTTGTCGCTGGCTACCGAGAGATCAGGTTCCGCTTTTACTGCTTCGTGCTCGGATCGGAGACGAAGCCGATCTTCTTCACGCCCGCGGCTGCGGCGTCCGCCATCACTTCCGCGAGGACCTGGTATTGCGTGGTCTTGTCGGCGCGCAGATGCAGCTCCGCTTCCGGGGTGGTCTGTGCCATGACGGCGAGGCGCCGTTTCAGCTCTTCGCGGCCGATGCGTTCGTTGTTCCAGTAAAGCGTGCCGTCGGCGTCGATGGACAGCGAAACGTTTTCGGCCTTGCTTTCGTTCGGCGTGCTGGAAGCGCGCGGCAGATCGATCTTCACCGAGTGCGTAAGCAGCGGCGCCGTGACGAGGAAGATGACGAGCAGCACCAGCATCACGTCGATCAACGGCACCATGTTGATCTCGGATTGCACGCGGCTGGCGCCGCCGTGGCTGTCGAAGCTGCCGAAGGCCATCAGGCGGCTCCTTTCACGACTTGCGGCTGCGTGCGGCGGTTGCCGTTGGCGGTTTCCGCTTCGAAGTGCGCGCCGGTGGTGAGAAAGGAGTAGAGGTCGTGGGCGAAGGCGTCGAGCTTTGCCAGCACCATGCGGTTCGAACGCACGAAGGCGTTGTAGGCGAGCACTGCGGGAATGGCGACGGCAAGCCCGGCGCCGGTCATGATCAGCGCCTCGCCCACGGGACCGGCTACCTTGTCGAGCGTGCCCTGACCGGAGATGCCGATCGCGACCAGGGCGTGATAGACGCCCCACACCGTGCCGAACAGGCCGACGAAGGGCGCGGTACTGCCGACCGAGGCCAGCACGGTGAGCCCCCATTCGAGGCGCGCGGTCTCTTCGTCGATCACGCGCCGCATGGAGCGCGTGAGGAATTCCGATTTGGAGCCCGCCTCATCGAGCCGGTTGACGCCGTGGCGGGCGTGATGGCGGGCGGCGACGATGGCATGGTAGGCCAAGTGCGAAAAGGGCTCGTCGGGATGATGCTGCTCGAGATGGCGCTCGACCGCGTTGAGCGAAGGCATGCTCCAGAAGGTGTCGAGGAAACGCGCGCTGCGCCGGCGGGTGAGGAAAACCTGCAGACCCTTGGCCACGATGAGGTACCAGGTCGCGAGCGACATCAGCAGCAGCACGACGAACAGGCTCTTGCCGACGGCGTCGGTCTGGGAAAGAAAGTGTGCGAAGCCGTAGCTTTGTTGCAAATCCATGAGACTTCTTATCCTTCGAGGGTGAATGCGATGGGGACCAGCACCCACCCGCCGACCGGTGTGTCGCCGCGCCGGGCAGGCACGAACTTCCAGTACTTCCTGACGGTGTTGAGTGCGGATTCGTCGAGACGGGCATAGCCGCTCGATTTGCTGACTTCGACCTGCTCGGGCAGACCGTTCGGCGAGACGTAGACGCGCAGTACCACCGTGCCTTCCTCCTGCAGGCGGCGGGAGAGGTTGGGATAAGGCGGCTTGGGGTTCTGCAGATAGTCGGCGTTGAAGCGCGGCGGCGCCGTCTGGACCGGCGCGTCAGCCACGGCGGGGGCCGGTGCCGCAGGCGGCGCGGGCGGCGGCGCCTGTTCGGCCACCGGTTCCGGCTCCGGCTCGGGTTCGGGCGCAGCGAAAGGCGCAGGCTCGGGACTCTTGCTCGCGATGACGGGCTTCTCGGCCGGCTTGGGCTTGGGTTTGACGGCTTGCTTGGGCGCGGGCTTCGGTTCGACGACCGGCTGCGGCGGCTGGGGCTTGGGCGGCACCACCGGCTCGGGGGTGATGAAGCTCACCATGATCGGCACGCTGGTGCTTCGCGCGAGGCTGGCCGCCTGATGGCCGTGGTAGAGCAGGGCGCCCAGCGCTGCATGCAGGGCGACCGCCACCGCCAGACCCGGGACACGGGTGCGTGGCGGCCGTGGCCGAGCCAGTGATGCGAGCGACACCGTCCTAATCTCTCCGTGTGGCTGACCGCCGCGCGCCCAAATGCTCAAGCGGTGAGGATCAGTTTCCCGTTCTGTGTGATGCGCAGCCGGTATTCGCGGCCGGCATGTTCGATGACCAGTTCGCCGCGTTCGCCCAGGAGCGAGCGGCTGTTCACGCGTGGCGGCTGCGCCGCGTCCGCGCGCGGCTGGGTCTCATCAGGCCTTGTTTGAGCAGCCTTCGTATCCATCGTGAGCAAACCTTGTTTGAGCAGCCTTCGTATCCATCGTGAGCAAACGATAACCATTCTCATTTGTGCTGTCAAGGGCAGAGGATGTAATTCCCTCAATGGCTTAGTGGGCTCTTGTGCGTAAATACCGGACTTGGAAACAACGCTTGCGTTCGTTGGCGAGCTTGATGATAATCATTCGCATTTCTACTCTCATTCGCCGGTGCCCCCTCATGTACGTGTGCGTCTGCAATGCCGTGACCGATCGCGAAATCCGCCAATGCGCCGATCTGGGGGCGACTACCCTCGGCGAGCTGAGTGACGTGCTCGGCGTGGCGACCTGCTGCGGCCGTTGCGCCGAGGCCGCCGATCGGGTGCTGCAGGAGCACGTCGCGGCGAGCAACCTGCTCGAAGCCGCTTAATCCCTTCCCGCGCTGTCGTGTTCTCGCGCGTGCTGCGTCGCGCAGGCGTGCGTGCTATCTTCCCCGCTGTCCGGCTTCATCGCCGATCCGTGCCATAGTTCAACGCCGCGCCCGCGCGCGGCATTCGAGCGAGTGATTCCCATGAAAGGCGATCAGCGCGTCATCCAATACCTCAACCAGGCCCTCAAGAACGAACTCACCGCCATCAATCAGTACTTCCTGCATGCGCGGATGTTCGACAACTGGGGCTTCCACAAGCTTGCCAAGCACGAGTACGGGGAATCCATCGACGAGATGAAGCATGCGGATGCGCTGATCAAACGCATCCTGTTCCTCGAAGGGCTGCCGAATCTGCAGGATCTGGGCAAGCTGCTCATCGGCGAGGACGTCAGGGAAGCGCTCTCCTGCGACCTGCAGGCCGAGCGCGACGGTCACGCGCTGTTGAAGGAAGCGATCGCCTATTGCGAATCGGTGGGCGACTACGTCTCGCGCGAGCTGTTCGAGGACATCCTCGAGTCCGAGGAAGAACACATCGACTGGATCGAAACGCAGTTGTCGCTCATCGACAGCGTCGGGCTGCAGAACTATCTGCAGTCGCAGATGGATCCGGGTTCCTGAAGCGCGCGCCTGCGCGCAAAGAGCGCGGCGGGGTCGTGCTACCATCGCCACCCGCCGCGTTTCAGTCTCCGTTGGTCGTGCCGCCTTCCGCTTTTGCACTCCTCCGCCGTTTCCGGACCGCAGGACCGCAGTCCCGTGAGGCGCTGTCGCGCGCCTTGAATCTCGGCGATGCGGAGCTGGAAGCGGGTCTGCAGGCGCTCGCGGCGCAAGGCGTCGCGATCCGCCGCGCGGGAGATCTTTTTGTACTTGCCGATCCCGTCGATCTGCTCGATGCCGCCGCGCTCGAGGCGGACTTGCGCGCGCGCGGTTCGGCGTTGAGCGCCGAGGTGCTCGACCAGTGCGCGTCGACCAATGCGCGCTTGCTGGAAGCGCCCTTCGTCCACGGCCGGGTGCTGGCCTGCGAACTGCAGACCGCCGGCCGCGGCCGGCGCGGCAACGGCTGGCATGCCCGGCTCGGCGCGAGCCTCACGTTCAGCATGGCCTGGCGCATCGCGCTGCCGCCGCAGGCGCTCGGCGGTCTCACGCTCGCCGTCGCGGTGGCTTGCGCGCGGGCGCTGGAAGCGCTGGGCTTCGGCGACGTGCGACTGAAATGGCCCAACGATCTGATGCGCAATGGCGCGAAGCTCGGCGGCATCCTGGTCGAAGTGGCGCGCAGTGCCGGCGACCGGACCGAATTGGTGATCGGCGTCGGCCTCAACGTGCGGGCAGATGCCGCGTTGCAGGCGCAGGTGGGCCGGCCGCTGGCCGATCTGCACACCGGGGACGGCACGCCGCCTTCGCGCACCGCGCTGCTCGCAGGCCTGCTGCGCGAGCTGGAAAGCGCATTGCAGCGCTACGAACGCGAGGGCTTCGCGGCCTTCTTCAAGAACGAGTGGCTGCGACGCCACGCCTATCAGGACCGCCGTGTGCGCATGGCCGTGAACGAGCGCGAGAGCGTCGAAGGCTGGGCGCGCGATGTCGCCGAGGACGGTGCGCTGGTGCTGCAAACGGAAACCGGCCTGCATCGCTTCCATGCAGGCGAAGTTTCGCTGCGCGAGGCGGCATGATGCTCGCCGTCGACGCCGGCAATTCGCGCATCAAATGGGGCCTGCGGCACGCCGACGGCCGCTGGACGGACTTCGGCGCGGCATCGGTGGACGAGCTCGAACGCGCCTACGAAGCCTGGGCGCGTATCCCGGCGCCGCGGCACGTGGCGATCGCCAACGTCGCCGGGCCGACCATGCGCGAGACGGTGATCGATCTGGCGAGCCGCTGGCAGACTGAGCTGCTCTGGGTGGCGGCCGCGGAACGGGCATGCGGGGTAGTCAACGATTACGAGAACCCGCGCCAGCTCGGCGTGGACCGCTGGGCGGCGGCTGTCGCCGCATGGCAGCGCGAACGGCGCGAATGCCTGGTGGTGATGGCGGGCACCGCCACCACCATCGACGTGCTCGATGCGCGCGGCGTGTTCCGCGGCGGGCTCATCCTTCCCGGGCTCGGGTTGATGAAGCGCGCGCTTGCGGATCACACCGCGGCGCTGACGCTCGCGCGCGGGAACTACCGCGAGCTGCCGCGCAACACCGCCGATGCCATGGAAAGCGGCTGCATCCATGCCCAGGTCGGCGCGATCGAGCGCATGTACCGGCAACTGCCGCCCGGGGCGCGCTGCGTCATCTCCGGCGGCGGGGCGCACGCGCTCGTCCCGCATCTCACCATGCCGGTCGTGCAGGTCGAACATCTCGTACTGGAAGGCGTGGCGGCGCTGGCCGAGGAGATGATGCGCGGGGAAGGAGCGCAGGGATGCGGATCGTCGTGCTGATGCTGCTGCTGGCGAACGTCGCTCTGCTCGCCTGGCTCGATTACGACGCGCAGCGCACCCGCGACGAATCCAAGGCGCTTGCCCAACAGGTCCGGCCGGAGCGCATCCGGCTGATGAGCCCCCAGGAAGTGGCGGCCCTGCAACCGGGAGCCGGCGCATGTCTGGAAATCGGGCCGCTGGCCGCCGCCGATGCTGCACGCGCGAGAGAGAGCTTCTCCGCCCTGCGGCCGGCCCCCGCCATCAGCGAGCGCCAGGAAGGCGACGCGGTGTACGTGCAGTTGCGCCAGCTCTCCGCGGCGACGCGGGCCGAGGTCGAGGAAATCCGCGAGGCTCTGGGCGGCGCGCCGTTGCGTGCCTGTCCCCCGGCCGGCTAAGGCTTCGCGCTGCGGCGGATGCGCTCGAGGAGCGCAGTGGTGGAGCGTTCGTGCTCGAAAGGAATGGCGTGCACCGTGCCGCCCCAGCTCCGCACCTCGGCTGCGCCGACGATGTCCTCGAGCTTCCAGTCGCCGCCTTTGACGAGCACCTCCGGCCTGCAGGCGAGGATGAGCGCAAGCGGCGTGTCGTCCTCGAACCAGGTCACCAGATCCACGCTTTGCAGGGCCGCGATGACCGCCATGCGGTCGGCGAGCGGATTGATCGGCCGGTCCGCGCCCTTGCCCAGGCGCTTCACCGAAGCGTCGCTGTTGAGCGACACCACCAGGCTCGCCCCGAGCGCGCGTGCCTGCGCGAGATAGGTCACATGGCCCCGGTGCAGGATGTCGAATACGCCGTTGGTGAACACCAGCGGTCTGGCGAGCGTCGCAAGACGCGCCGGCAGTTCCTCCGGGGCGCAGAACTTGGATTCGAACGCGGGGCGCGGATAGCTGTTCATCGTTTGCGGTCTGCTGCAGGACGGCCCGCCGCCGCGTGCGGCGATCGGGTGCCCGCCGTTTTCTCGCACTCGGGCGATTCGAAGCGTGCGGAACGGAACATCAGTCGGACATCGGCGCGCGGCGCCGCCGCGCAGTTGAAGAGGGGCGCAGTGTAGCAGCTTTGCCGGCTCCGGCGCCCGATGTCCGGCCGCAGGCGGCGCTAGTGGGTGGAAAGCGAGCCGACACTGTGGCTTTGCCGCCAGCTTGCGACGGCCTCAGCCAGCATGTCGAACTTCGGCAGGGTCAGGATGTCGCCCGGCGCGCGGCGCATGATCGCCGGATTGGCGCTGCCGACCCAGATCTGCGTCTGTTCCGGCAACTGTTCGCGCAAGGCGCTGAGCCCTTCCAGTGCCTGTGTCATGGGATAGGCGGCGCTGAAATAAAGCCCCACCACGTCGGCCTGCTGGGCCCGCGCGGCGAGCATGATGTCCACCACCGGCGTCTGCGCGCCGAGGGAGATGCAGGTCGCGCCTTCGACGCTGAGCAGGCATTCCATCATCAGCAGCCCCAGGATGCGCGCTTCGTTGGGGAAGGTGCCGAGCAGCACGCGCGGGTTGCGGTTCTGCAGCGGCAGCGCGCCCAGTCCCCCGTGGAGCGTGCTGCACAGCGCTTCGCTGTACAGCCGTTCCTCGTAGAGCGCGAGCTGTCCGCGCATCCACGCGTCGCTCAACTGCTGATGCAGCTCCGAAACCGTACCCAGCACGAAATCGCGCAAGCCTTCGCGCGAGAGCCGCTCGCGCAACTGTTCGCGGATTTCGGCCACGTCCTGGGTGTTGAATGCCGCGAAGGGCTGCGCAGGCGACGCGGGTTGCGCGGTCGCCGCCGGCCGTTGCGGACTCACCAGTTCCAGCAGTTCCTCGATGCTGCGCGAGACCAGCTTGCCGGGCCGGTAGCCGCGATCGATCAGCCGCTTGAGCAGCCGCAGCTTCTCCACCTGCTCCTGCGGATAGACGCGTTCGCCGAACTTGTCGCGCTCCGGCTTGGGAAAACCGTAGCGCTTCTCCCATACGCGCAGCGTGTCCTTGGATAGCCCCGTATCGCGTTCCACTGCGCCGATCGATAAGCGCCAGCGCGTGGCTTGAGTTTGTTGCGCAGTCGTTTCGGATTTGTTCATAGCGAGCCTCCAGAGCTGTCAAGCAGACGGCGTTCCCGTCGTCTGGAACGGACAGCGTGTCCGGGGCCGGCCGGGCCGTCCGCCAGACGACCGGTTCCGCGCAGGGAAGCTTGCCTCTTCGTATCATGCACGGTTAGGATTCCGTCTCAAGGACTGCGCCTAAGCCATTGCTCACAAAACAAATAATAAAGGCGTAGTGATGGGGAGGAAGGAGCGGCTGGCGGTCGCTGGACGAGGGCGCGCAACAAGTCCGGGAAGGGGAGGGCCTTGCGCGGGCCTCGAGACCACAACACATCCAAGAAAAGAGGAGCCAGCGTGCAATCATTACCGCAGCTGCGTCATGCGCCGCGACAGCTTCGTCTGCCGGACTTCGGTCTGAGCGGGCGCGATCCGTCTTCCATGGTCGCCCACTGAACGCGGGCGACCGATGCCGAAGCCTTTCGAAATCGATACCGTGCGAACGCCCTGCACGGCGACATCCCACGCCGATGCGGCGCTGCATTACTACCGCCACGCGCTGGCCGAGTTGCAGTCACGGCTCGCGCGGTTGGACGAGTCGCAGCATGCGCTGCGCGTCAGCGGCCAAGCCACGCTCCCCCAGGAGCCGGTGCTGGATGCGGCCCGGGTGGCCGCCTTCAGCTGGGACATTGCCAGCGGCGCCGTCTACCTGAGCGCGCGCTGGCGCGAAATGCTGGGCGGGCCGCCGACGGAGACGGTGACGAGCGCGCCGGCCTTCGGCGCACTGGTGCATCCGGACGATGCCGCGCGTTATCGCGCCGGACTGATACAGGCGTTCAAGGGCGAAACGGAACGTTTCGAATGCGAATTCCGTGTGCGCGCCGAGGACGGGGGCTGGCGCTGGATCGTGGCCCGGGGCCGCATCGTCGAGCGCGACGAATACGGCCGCGCGCTGCGGATGATCGGCGCCGCCACCGACATCGACGCGCTCAAGCTGGCCGAAGAGCGGGTGCGGCGCCACGGGCAGGAGCTCGAAGCACTCCACGACTGCATGCGCGAACTCGCGCAGCAGGACGAGACCGGCGGCGCCTTGCGCTGCATCGCCGATGCCGCGCAGCGCCTGCTGCACGGCGACGGTTGCGCCGTCCGGTTGCAGAGCGCGGAAGGGCGGCTGGTGCTCGCCCACGCAAGTCGCGCCGAGCCGCACGCGGTCGAGGCGTTGGCGATGCGCGCCGCGCAGGCGGGGCGCATACAGGCGGATGCGCATGCCGCGCTGGCCGTGCCGCTTGCGGACCGCGACCGGCTGATCGGCGTGATCGCCGTATGGGGTGCGTCGGTGCCGGAGCAGGACGGTATCCGGTTGCTGTCGCTGTTCGCCCTGGCGGCGGCGGCCGTCCTTGCGCGACTGGCGTCCGAACAGGAAGCCCGGCGCAGCGAGACGCGCTTCCGCAGTCTGCTCGAATGGTCGTCCGACTGGTACTGGGAGCAGGACGAGTGCTTGCGCCTGACGCGGCTCTCGGGCCGCGCGCTGGAGCGCACGGGCTTCGCGCCCGAGCGCGATCTCGGCCGGGCGTATTGGGAACTCGAAGGCGTCGAGTGCCTGGAATCGGGTTGGGCGGCGCTGCGGCACAGCCTCGCCACGCAGCAGCCTTTCCGCGACCTGGTCTACAGGCGCCGCAACGCCGCCGGGCAGTGGCGCTACCACAGCATCAGCGGCGAGCCGGTATTCGACGACGCCGGGCGCTTCAAGGGCTATCGCGGCATCGGCCGCGACGTCACCGATCGCTTCGATGCCGAGCAGCGCATCCATCGCCTCTCGCATTACGACTCGCTCTGCGGCCTGCCCAACCGGGTGCTGTTCCAGCAGCGTCTGCAGCAGGCGCTGGCGCGTGCGCGGCGCTTCGAGCGTCCGCTCGCGGTCCTGTCGCTGGAACTGGACCGCTTCAAGAACATCAACGACAGCTTCGGTCACGTCATCGGCGACCGGGTGCTGTGCGAGGTGGCCGAGCGGCTCACGCGCGTGAGCGGCGTGAGCGACATCGTGGCCCGCCTGAGCGGCGACGAGTTCGCAGTGCTGCTGGAGTCCTTCGAAGCGGCGGGCGAGGTTTCGGTCTTCGCGCGTGCGCTGCTGGACGCGGTGGCGCAACCCTACCTCATCGCCGGGCAGGAGTATCACCTGACGGCCTGCGTTGGCATCAGCCTATTTCCGCAGGACGCGGACGACGCCGACGCGCTGCTGCGCGCCGCCGACACGGCGATGAACCGCGCCAAGGAGCAGGGCAAGAATGCCTTCCAGTTCTATTCGGCGCAGATGAACGTCCAGGCCTATGAACGGCTGGCACTGGAATCCAAGCTGCGCCGCGCGCTGGAGCGGGGCGAACTCGCGCTGCATTATCAGCCGATGGTGGACCTGGCGAGCGGCCGCATCGTCGGGGTCGAGGCCCTGGCGCGCTGGCAGCAGCCCGACGGCTGCAGCATCGAACCGGCGGTTTTCATTCCGGTGGCCGAGGACAGCGGCATGATCGACACGCTCGGCCGCTGGGTGCTGCGCGAGGCCTGTCAGCAGGTACAGGCCTGGCGGGCGGCCGGCCTGGGGCCGCTGCGCGTGGCGGTGAATCTCTCGCCGCGCCAGTTCCTGCGCGAGGATCTGCTCGCCCATGTGGCGCAGATCATCGCCGAGACGCGTATCGATCCGGGATGGCTGGAATTCGAGATCACCGAACGGCTGATGTTCGTCAATCCGGGCCATGCCGCGGCGGTTCTGCGGGCGCTGAAGCTCATGGGCGTGCAGCTCGCGCTCGACGATTTCGGCACCGGCTATTCGAGCCTGTGGTACCTCAAGCGCTTTCCCTTCGACTGCGTCAAGATCGACCGCGTGTTCGTGCGCGATCTGCCCGACGACGGCGACGCCGCCGCGATCACGCGCGCGGTCATCGCCATGGCGCACAGCCTGCGGATGAAGGTGACGGCCGAAGGGGTGGAGACCGAGGCGCAGCGCCGTTTTCTGCAGGACTGCGGCTGCGACTACGCGCAGGGCAATCTCTTCAGTCCGGCGCTCGCCGCCGAGGCCTTCGCCGCGCGCTATGCGTCGTCGATGTTGCGCAGCGCGTCCGCGGTCGGCGCGGAAGGGCAAGAAGGATGACCGGGCGGGCCGCGCGGCCGGCCCGGCCCGTTTCATTTGGACGGCTGCAGCTGGACGTATTCGAACAGCCGCACCACGCGTTCCACGCCGCTGGTGGTGCGCGCGAGTTCGGTGGCGGCGTCGGCTTCGGCCGTCGTGACCAGGCCCATCAGATAGACGGTGCGCGCTTCAGTCACCACCTTGACGTGCAGCGGATTGAACTTGTCCTGGTTCATCATGCGCGCCTTGACCTGGCTGGTGATGTAGGTGTCGCGCGAACGGCTCTGAAGCGAGCTGGGAATGCCGATCTGCACCTCGTTGTAGACCTTGCGGACGTCGTGGGTGCGCGAGGCGATGTCGTCGATGATCGCCTTGCCTTCGGCGGTGGTGACTTCGCCGGTAAGCAGCACCTGGCGGTTGTAACTGGTGACGTTGACGTGGGCCTTGTCGCCCAGGCGTTTTTGGATTTCCCGCGACAGCGTCCATTCGATGCGCTCGTCGGTGGCCATGATGTCCGCGGGACGCCGGTCGGCGACGACCACCGCACCGCCCGCGGTGCCGCCTACGAGCAGCGGGAAGCATCCCGCGGTGAGCACGGCTGTGCACAGCAAAGCGATGGCGGCTGCGAGACGTCGGTTCATGCGTTCACTCCGTTCCCAAAAGTAGACAGTCGATCCCGTCGCAGAGACAGTGCAGGGTCAGCAGGTGCACTTCCTGGATGCGGGCGGTGCGCTGGTGCGGCACGCAGATGTGCACGTCGTTCGGCGTGAGCCACTTCGCCATTTCCCCGCCGCCCTTACCGGTCAGCGCCACCACCCGCATGTCGCGGTCGTGCGCGGCATGGATCGCCGCCACGACGTTGGGGGAATTGCCGCTGGTCGAAATGGCGAGCAGCACGTCGTTGGGCTGACCGAGCGCCAGCACCTGCTTCGAGAACACCTGGTTGTAATCGTAATCGTTGGCAATGGACGTCAGCGTCGAGGTGTCGGTGGTGAGCGCGATCGCCGCCAGGCCGGGGCGCTCGCGCTCGAAGCGGTTCAGCAGCTCGGCGGAGAAGTGCTGCGCGTCGGCCGCCGAGCCGCCGTTGCCGCAGGCAAGAATCTTGCCGTTGCTGAGCAGACATTTGACCATGGCCTCGATCGCCTGCGCGATGGGTGCGGCAAGCACGTCGACGGCATCGAGTTTGGTCTGGGCGCTGTCGTTGAACTGTTGGCGGATGCGTTCGGCGAGGTCCATCGGGCTGAGCGGCAACGGAAATGGCGAGGCGGTCAATTCTACTCCACGTGTCTCGGGCGCCATGGCCTCAGGCGCCGAAGGCGTCGCGCAGCCATTCGACGCGCCGCTCGTCCAGCGCGTCGAGCAGGATCACGTCGAAACGGCAGGGACGGTCCGCCTGTCCCATGAGATAGTGCTGCGCGGCGCGGATCAGCCGCTGGCGCTTGGCGTGATCCACGCTCGCCGCCGCGCCGCCGTAGGCCGCGGAGCGGCGCAGGCGCACTTCGACGAATACCAGGGCGGCGCCGTCCTCGGCGATGAGGTCGATTTCGCCGGCGCGGCAGCGATAGTTGCGTTCGACGATGCGCAGCCCGCGCGACGCGAGCCATTCGGCCGCCAGAGCTTCGGCGGCCTGCCCGTCGAGCCGGCGTCTCACTCGAGCAGCCGCGCGGCGCCGTCCTGGAACAC
>QGUL01000294.1 GCA_003242425.1 Pseudomonadota bacterium
TGCTCGGGCTGGTGGACGACACGCCGCCGCTCGATTACGCCCAGGCCCGCGCCGCGCAGGCCATCGTCATCCTGGGCGGAGGCGTACGTCACGCGCCGGAGTACGGCGGCGACACGGTCGGCCGGCTGACGCTGGAGCGCGTGCGCTACGGCGCCTGGGTGGCGAAGCGCACCGGGCTGCCGGTGCTGGTGAGCGGCGGCTCGGTCTACGGCGGCACTCCCGAGGCGGAAGCGATGCGTCAGGCGCTGGAACAGGAATTCGGCGTGCCGGTGCGCTGGGTCGAGGCGCGTTCGCGCAACACCAGGCAGAATGCCGAGCGCACGGCGGAAGTGCTGCTGCCGCAGGGCATCCGCCGCATCGTGCTGGTGGCGCACAGTTTCGACATGCCGCGCGCCCGCGCCGAGTTCGAGGCCGCAGGCTTCGAAACGGTGCTGGCACCGACCGGCATGCCCGGCGAGTGGCCGGAGGAGCTGCCGCTCGCGCTCAAGCTCATCCCCAACATGGCGGCCCTGCAAGGCAGCTATTTCGCGCTCTACGAACTGCTCGCCGACGCCGCGCGCCGCCTGGGGATCTGAACCATGGACCGCACCGAACGTTTCTACAAGATCGATCAGCTGCTGCAACAGAAGGGCGTCGTGCGGCTGGAGGAATTCCTGGCCGAACTGGGCATCTCGCGCGCGACCTTCAAGCGCGACCTCGAATACATGCGCGACCGCCTGCACGCGCCCATCGAATGGGATCGCGAAAAACGCGGCTACGTCTTCACCGCGCCGCAACCGGGCGCGCCGCGCTATCAGTTGCCCGGCCTGTGGTTCAACGCCTCGGAGATCCGCGCGTTGCTCACCATGCAGCATTTGCTCGCGGAGATGCAGCCGGGCGTGCTGGAACCGCACATCGCGCCGTTGCGCGCGCGGCTGCGTTCGCTGCTCGACGTGGGCGACCATCCGGCCGACGAGGTCGAGCGGCGCGTGAAACTGCTGCACGTCGCTGCACGCCGGGTGGCGCTGCCGCATTTCGAGACCGTCGCCAACGCGGTGCTGAAGCGCCAGCGCCTGCACATCACCTACGCGGGGCGCAGCAGCAATGCCGTCACCGAACGCGAGATCTCGCCGCAACGGCTGGTGCATTACCGCGAGAACTGGTATGTCGATGCCTGGTGCCATCTGCGCGAGGACCTGCGCAGTTTCGCCATCGACGCCATCCAGCGCGCCAGCCTGCTCGACAAGAAGGCGCGCAACGTGCCGGACAAGGAGCTCGACGAAGTGCTGGGCAGCGGCTACGGCATTTTCTCGGGCAAGGCCACGCAATGGGCGAAGCTGCGCTTCACGCCGGCGCGCGCCCGCTGGGTGGGGGCCGAGCAATGGCATCCCAAACAGAAGGGACGGTTCGAGCCGGACGGCAGTTACCTGTTGGAAGTGCCGTACAGCGACCACCGCGAGCTGGTGGGCGACATCCTGCGCCACGGCCCCGAGGTGGAAGTGCTTGCGCCGGCATCGCTGCGCCGCGCCGTGCGCGAGCAGCTCGACGCGGCGCTGGCGCGCTACCGGGACTGAAACCGGCTCATCGCCTGAGCCACCGGCCTCGCCATACTCGCCTCCATTGCACTGGAGGCGGAGATGAACGGAAGAACGATCGTCAAACATCGCCGGGCAGGCGACCGCGCGGTGGCCCTGGGCGGATTCCTCATCGTGTTGCTGACCGGATTCTTCGGCGCCGAACCTGCTGAGGAGGCGACGGCGCGCCAGCCGCATGCGATCATCGCGACTGTTTCCTGCGACCATCCCGACGGCTGTGCCGCACCCCGATAACAACCGCCCGCAGGCGGCCTGAGCTGCATGCTGCTGCTTTACCAGTCGAACCGCATCGAAGTCCTTGCCGACGCCCTGGCCGAGGCCATGCGCGCGCAGCCCGCGGCCGCGCTCGTTCCGGAAACGGTGGTGGTGCAGTCGAGCGCCATGGCGCGCTGGCTGTCCTTCGCGCTCGCCGAACGGCTGGGCGTGGCGGCCAACGTCGATTTCCGTTTTCCGGCGAGCTACATCTGGTCGCTGTTCGGCAGCGTGCTGCCGGAGGTCGCGCCGCAGTCGCCTTTCGAGCCCGAGGTGCTGCGCTGGACCTTCCTGCGGCTGCTGGAGGACGACGAGGATCTGCCGCGTCAGCCGCGCCTCGCGCATTACTTGCGCGAGGCGGACGCGCGCCAGCGTTACGAGCTGGCGTGCCGGCTGGCGGAGGTGTACGACCGTTATCTCGTCTATCGCCCGGACTGGATCGCAGCGTGGAGCGAGGAACGCCTGCTCGGCCTGGGCCCCGACGAGGCGTGGCAGGCGTTGCTGTGGCGGCGCGCCGCGCCCGAAGCCGCCGCGCCGCATCCGCGCGAGCAGTTCTATGCCGCCATCGACAGCGATCCGGCGGCGCGCGCACGGCTGCCGCGCACGCTGCACCTCTTTGCCATCACCGCGCTGCCGCCCATGTACCTGGACGTGTTCGCGCGTCTCGCTGCGCACGTCGACGTGCATCTCTATGCGCTCAATCCCTGCCGCGAATACTGGGGCGACATCGTCAGGCGCCGCGTGCTGGCGCGACAGGCGGCCGGGGAGGCGGCGCCCGCGCCCTATGCCGAGGTGGGCAACAGCCTGCTCGCCTCGCTGGGTCTGCACGGCTGCAGCTTCTTCGACGCGCTGGCGGAACTGCAGGCGCATCAGATCGAGCGTTACGTCGCGCCGCAGAGCGACACGCTGCTCGCGACCTTGCAGCGCGACATCCTGGAATTGCGCGAGCGCGGCGAGGCGGGTGTGCCGCGTGCGCGCGTCGAACCGCAGGACGATTCGCTGCAGGTACACGTCTGTCACGGTCCCTTGCGGGAAGTGGAGGTGCTGCACGACCGCCTGCTCGACGCCTTCGAACGCGATCCCACGCTGCAGCCGGGCGAAGTGCTGGTGCTCGTGCCCCAGTTGGAGCGTTATGCGCCGGCGATCGAAGCGGTGTTCGCCACCGCGCCCGAGCACCTGCGCATTCCCTACAGCATCGCCGACCGCGGCCTGGTGCGCGAAAGCGCCGTGGTACGCGCCTTCGCCGCGCTGCTGGATGCGCCGCAAGGCCGGATGGAAACGGAAAGCGTGCTGGCGCTGCTCGAGCATGCGCCCATCGCGGCGCGTTACGGCATCGATGCCGATGCGCTCGCGCAGTTGCGCGCCTGGCTGCGCGAAACCGGCGTGCGCTGGGGCTACGACGAAAGCGCGCGGGCCGCGCTCGGTCTGCCCGCCACGCGCGAGCACACCTGGCGCGCGGGACTCGACCGGCCTCTGCCCGGGAACGCCACCCCCGCGAAAAGCTTGAACGACACGCCGGCGCGAGG
>QGUL01000295.1 GCA_003242425.1 Pseudomonadota bacterium
GCGCGCGGATCGGTGAGTGTGGCCGTTGCCGCGACCGGTTCGCCGCTCGCCCAGCCGTGCAGCCTGAGGAAATGCGCGACGCTGCCGATCGCATCGGCGGTGCTGTCGCGCAGATTGCGGCGGCCGTCGTCGTCGTAATCCACCGCGAAGCGCCGGATGCTGCCGGGCATGAACTGCGGAATGCCGATCGCCCCGGCGAAGGAACCGGTGAGCTCGGTAGGCGACCATTGCGATTCGCGCGCGAGCAGCAGCAGCTCTTCCAGCTCGCCGCGGAAATACGCGGCGCGCCGCGGGTAATCGAAGGCGAGCGTAGTGAGCGCGTCCAGCACGCGGTATGCGCCTATGGTGCGGCCGTACTGCGTTTCCACGCCGAGGATGGCGACGATGATCTCCGCCGGCACGCCGTACTCCGCTTCGGCGCGTGCGAGGATGTCGCGATGCGCCCGCCAGAACTCCACCCCGCGTTCGATGCGCCGGGCGTTGACGAAATTGCTGCGATAGCGCTGCCAGGAACGTTCGCCGACAGGCTGCGGCACGATCGCGCGCAGCACCGATTCCTGCCGCTCGACCTGCGCGAACAGCGCGCGCAGTTCCTCCTCCGGGAAGCCGTGGCGCGCCTGCATCTCGGCGATGAAGGCCTGCACCTCGGGGCGGTCGACGTAGCGCGCGGCCGGCTCGGCGAACGCGTGCACCGCACACAACGACAGGATCAGCGCGAACACGAACCTCATGGTCTGAACCTCTGCACCATCCGTGCCAGGTGTTTGACGCCGCGCCGGTCGGCGTGCGGCCCGTAGCGCAGCTCGGCGTAGAGGCGCGCGATGGCGACGATCGCCTGCGCCTGTTGCGGCCGCGCCAGCGCGGCGCGAGCCGCGAAAGCGACGGGGCCTTCGCTCGGGCGGCGGAACACGCCGCGCTTGCGCAGCTTGCGGCAGAACTTCGACCACGCCTGCTGGACGGGATCGGCGCGCCTCGCCCGGCGCAGCAGCCACAGCGAAAGCAGCAGCACCGCCAGGCTGAAGGTCCAGAACAGCGTCATGGCGACGTCCTGCCAGGCCGGCGCGGGCATGCCGAAACGCATGAACAGCTCGCGCTGACGCACGACATCGTAGCCCAGTACCCACTGGTTCCAATAGTTGCTCAGCGCCTCGAGGTTGTGGCGCAAGGCGCGCAGCCACGGGCTGTCGAGACGGATCAGAGCCTGCGGGCGTTCCACCGCGGGCACCGCGGCCGAGAGCCCTCCGGTGGCGCGCACCGGGACTGCGGCCGCGGTCGGATCGACGCGCAGCCAGCCCAGTTCCGGCAGCCACACCTCGGCCCAGGCGTGTGCGTCGGCCTGCCGCACCGTCAGATAGCCGTCGACGGGATTCACTTCGCCGCCCTGATAGCCCGTGACCACGCGTGCCGGCACGCCGGCCGCGCGCATGAGGAACACGAACGCGCCGGCGTAGTGCTCGCAGAAGCCGGCGCGGCTGTCGAACAGGAATTCGTCCACGGCATGCTCGCCCGCGAGCGGCGGATAGAGCGTGTACTGGTAACCGCCGGTGCGGAAATGCGTAATCGCGCGCTGCACGACTTCGGCGTCGCTGGCGGCGGCGCGGCGCCATTCCGCGGCCAGCGCCCGCGCGCGCGGGTTATAGCCTTCGGGCAGCGCGAGCGCGGCGGGCAGACCTTGCAGGCCCGGTCCGCCGATGGCGCGGAAGGCCGGGTAGGAGGTCAGGCTGTAGCGCAGGCGCGTGTGCACGGGCGTGCGCGACAGGAGCTGGTAGTCCGCCGTCGCGTAGGCGTTGGGCGGCAGCGTGGCCGGCATTTCCAGACCGAACAGCCAATGGCGGCTGTGCGGTTCCAGCGTCACGGTGTAACGCACCGGCTCGCCGAGCGGTTCGAAGCGGTACGCGTCCTCGCGCGGTGCGTTGCCCGCGTACCATGTGCGGCCGTCGTAGGCCCAGAACACCGGTCCACGCCAGTAGAGCTGTTCGCGCGGCGGCGGTTCGCCGTCGAACTTGACGCGGAAGGCGATCTCGTCGGAGTGCGCGAGCATGCTGATCGCACCGGGACTCATGGAATCCGAAAGCCCGGTGCGGCCGCTGTAGGCGTCGGAAGGCAGTCCCCACAGCGGCCCCTGCACGCGCGGAAAGAGGAAGAACAGGATCACCATCAGCGGCACGCCCTGTGCGAGCAGCATTCCTGCGGTCTTCAGGTGTTTGCGCAGCGACAGGTGCGGGGCGTTGATTGCCACCAGCGCGGTCGTCAGCGCGATGACCGTGCACAGGCTCAGCAGAGCGACGGAAGGCTGCTGGCTGTAAAAGAACGCCGAGAGCGCGAGGAAGTAGGCGAGCACGGTCGTCACCACCACGTCGCGCAGGGCGCGCATCTCCAGCAGCTTGAGCGCGAGCAGCACCACCAGCAGCGCCACGCCGGCATCGCGGCCGAACAGGGTGCGGTGGCTGAGATAGACGCCGGCGATGATCGCGAGCGTGAGCGGCACCAGCAGCCAGCGGCGCGGCAGCGTGGCGCCGCGCCACGCCGCCCAGACGCGCCAGGACAGCAGCAGCACCGCCATGGCGGCGATCCACAGCGGCAGCCTGCCGAGATGCGGCGCGATGGCGAGCGCGATGCCGCCCACGAGCAGCAGCAGATGCTCGAAGGCGAGCGGCCCGCCGGCCGCGGGGCGGGCGGCGGTGCCGGGCCGTGTGGCGATGACGGCGTTCATCGTCCCTCGTAGAGCGCCAGCGCGCGCAGGCAGCGCTCGCGCTGCGAAGCGCCGGTCGCCGGTTCGATGGTGCGGTCCGGCAGACGCAGGCCGTAAGCCGCGCCCGCCGCGTCGGCGAGCAGCACCCAGCGGGCGAGGCGCGACAGCCGCGCTTCGCGGCCGAGCGCCGCGGGCAGGGCATCATAGTCGAACCACAGCTCGGCCGCGCCGTCGCCGCTGAAGACTTTGGTGAGCAGCACCTGGCTGTGCGCGGCCGCCTTCCAGGCGATGTGCCGCAGCGGATCGCCGGCGTGGTAGCTGCGCAGGCCGTGGAAATCGTCGTTGCCCGGACCGCTGTGCGCCACGCCGCCGTGCGCGGCGACGACCTGCGGTGCGGGCAGGGGCGCGTCGTCCGGGCGCGGATAGACCAGCGCGCGCAGATCCGGATGCGCATAAGCCCAGGTGCTGAACAGCCCGAGCGGATATTGCGTGCGCAGGGTGAGACGCGGCAGCGGAAGCCAGCCGCGCTGCGGGGCGGGCAGGGCGGGGGGGAGGGGGGCGGCCGCGCGGGGGGGACCGTCGAAACGCCCCGGCAAACGCCGGGGAAAACTTCAAGGGG
>QGUL01000296.1 GCA_003242425.1 Pseudomonadota bacterium
GTGCTCGGCGTCGGCGGCGTCATCGCCTTCATCGTGGGCTCGGTGTTCCTGTTCGATCCGGCCGGCGCGGATTTCGATCTGGGCGTGGCTTGGCCGCTGATCCTTGGCGCCGCGGCCGCGAGCGCGCTGCTGTCCATGTTCGTGCTGGGCGCCGCGATCCAGGCCCGCAAACGGCCGGTGCGCGCGGGCGCCGAACCCATGCTCGGCGCGCGCGGCGAAGTGCGCGAATGGCAGGACCGCGAGGGCGTGGTGCTCGTGCACGGCGAAATCTGGCGGGCCCGCAGCGACCGGCCGCTCGCGCGCGGCGACGCGGTGGAAGTGGTGGCGCGCGACGGACTCGTGCTCGACGTGCGGCCGTCGAACGATCGAAGTTGAGAGCGAAGGAGAGCGATCCATGTCCGATGTGTTCACCCTGCCGTTCTATCTGGTGCCGGTCTTCGTCGTGGTGGCGATCCTCGTCTCGGCGATCCGCGTGCTGCGCGAGTACGAGCGCGCCGTCGTATTCATGCTCGGCCGCTTCTACAAGGTGAAGGGCCCGGGCCTGATCATCGTCATTCCCCTCATCCAGCAGGCGGTGAAGGTGGATCTGCGCGTGCGGGTGTTCGACGCGCCGCCGCAGGACGTCATCTCGCGCGACAACGTCTCGGTGCGCGTCAACGCGGTGGTCTACTACCGCGTGGTGGATGCGGAGAAGGCGGTGATCCAGGTCGAGGACTACAACCGCGCCACCAGCGAGCTCGCGCAGACCACGCTGCGCTCGGTGCTCGGGCAGCACGAGCTCGACGAAATGCTCGCCGAGCGCGAGAAGCTCAACGCCGACCTGCGCGCGCTGCTCGACGAGCGCACCGACGCGTGGGGCATCAAGGTCTCCGCGGTGGAACTGAAACACGTGGATCTGGACGAAACCATGGTGCGGGCGATCGCCAAACAGGCGGAAGCCGAGCGGTTGCGGCGCGCGAAGATCATCGACGCGGAGGGCGAACAGCAGGCGGCGGAGAAATTGCGCCAGGCCGCGCAGATCCTCTCCACCCAGGCCGAGGCGATGCAACTGCGTTACCTGGGCGCGCTCACCACCATCGCCAACGAACGCACTTCGACCATCGTCCTGCCCTTGCCGGTGGACCTCATCACCGCGTTGCAGCGCAGGGAGGAAACCAAAGGGACCTGAGGCTTCCTGCGCAGCGGATGCATCGCGGTGCCGGAAGCTGAAATGCGCCGGATTCGGGTACGGGATCGCGACGGGCGCGGAAGGACGGATGGTGGAATGCCGAGAGCGGATAACTGGTCTCGCCGACAGGAATCGAACCTGTATCTAGCGCTTAGGAGGCACTCGTTCTATCCATTGAACTACGGCGAGCCGGTTCGGCCGGGACCGCTTGCGTGGGAAGCGGATCCTCGAAGACCTGCGACAGCCGCGATTTTACGCGAAGCCGCCCGTTCTTTAGGTTATGAACAAGCGTATGAACGCAATCCACGCGGCGAAAAACAAGCCCAGGTGGATCCAGGACCAGGTCACGAAGCGCCGCGCGAGGCGCGAAGGCGGCTGATCGGCGAGCAGGAAGAGCCGTCCGTCGGACGGACGCTGGACGATGTCGACGGCCGGGACCGCGAGCAGCTCACGGTGCCGGCGTTCCACCTGACGCCGGGCCTCGGCGCGCGCCAGCTCCCATTCGCGCAGGTCGAGCGCGCCGTTCCTGTCGAGATCGAAACGCGCCAGCAGCCGGTGCGGTTCGCGCTTCCATTCGGCCAGCAGCTCGCGTGTGTCGGCCCGCACGGTGGCGACGTCGGGGGTGAACGTACGGGTCCTGAACTCGCCCAGCACGTAGAGCGTGTCGCCTTCGTGGATGCGCCATTCGGTGTAGCGGCGGTCGCTGGCGATGTCGCGCCGTTCCTTGTGCGTGCACACCACTTCGGCGCCTTCCGGGTCGACCGTGCATTCGCCCGTATGGTCGCGGAGCAGGAAGGTGGCGGCGCTTTCGCCCGATTCGACGGTGCGCCAGGTGCCTTCATGGTCCCGTTCTTCGACCTCGAAGCGGAACCAGCAGCAGGGCTTGCGCGAAAGCTTGGCGTAGATCGGCAGGCCCGGATGGTTGTAGGCCCGGCCGAGCAGCTCGACGTAGCCTTGGGCGGCCGAGGCGACCGTCGAGGTGGGCGTGTCGCCGACCGCGCGATAGCGCCTGAAGTTCGCGACCCACGCCCAGAAGGACGCGGCGGCGACGAGCGGCAGCGCCGCGTACCAGGCTTCGCGCGTGCCAACGTGCGCGGCCACGACGAGGATCGCGATCTGGGCGCCGCCGTAGAGCAGGAAGGGGCGGTGCTGCCCGCGGATGGAAACGATCATGTCTCGGATGCGCGGCGCGCCGATGCCGTGCGCGGTTTCAGCCGAACAGCGCCTTCACGTCGACGTCGGCCTTGTCCTTGTCGTCGAATTTCAGCAGCTTGGCGGGCGGGAAATTGCCCATGCGCGCAATGAGCAGGTCGGGAAACTGCTCGATACGGACGTTGTTGATGTTCGCCGCCTCGTTGTAGAGCTCGCGGCGGTCGGCGATGGCGTTCTCGAGCTGGCTGATGCGGTTCTGCAGCTGCATGAAGTGCTCGTTCGTCTTCAGTTCGGGATAGGCCTCGGCGACGGCGAACAGGGTGCCGAGGCTGGAGCGCATCATGGTCTCGGCCGCGCCCAGCGCCTCGACGTCGTGCTTTCGCGCGCCTCGTGCACCAGCGCGCGGGCGCGGATCACCTTTTCCAGGGTTTCCTGCTCGAACTGGCGGTACTGTTTGCAGACTTCCACCAGCTTGGGGATTTCGTCGTGCCGCTGCTTCAGCAGCACGTCGATGTTCGACCACGCTTTGGCGACGCCGTGCTTGACGTCGACCAGCCGGTTGTACGTCATGACGACGTAGACCGCCAACACCGCCAACACCGCCAGGAAAATCATCAGGCCCACGGCCATTCCCTCCCAAGATGCCTGCGCGGCATTGTAGCGGCCCGCGCGGCCGCTTCCGATACAATGCGGATCGCGCTCCGAGCCGTCCGTGGTGTTTCCGTGAACTTTGCCCCGCTTCGTACGCCCGCACTGGTGATGCTGTGCGGCGCGCTGATCCTGACCGTCGCCATGGGCGTGCGCGCCACCGCCGGATTGTTCATGCCGCCCATGAGCATGGCGTACGGCTGGCCGCGCGAAACCTTCGCGTTCGCCTTCGCGCTGCAGAACCTCATCTGGGGCGCCGCGAATCCCTTCTTCGGCGCCGTGGCGGACCGCTACGGCGCGGGGCGCGCGTTGACGGCCGGCCGCTGCTCTACTG
>QGUL01000297.1 GCA_003242425.1 Pseudomonadota bacterium
ATTGTTGTGTGTTTTTTTTCAAGAAAAAGAGGTCATACGAGATGTAGTTCCGTCCTGTTGGCTCAGAGAATAGTATACGAGGTCGAACTTCACGTCCGCCATGTCGTTCATGACGCAGCCGGCCGAGCGCATGAGCACTGTACCGGTGACGAAGATCAGCACGATCCACGGGTCGGGCGAACCGTCGGCGGAAATCCACAGGGCCCACAGCGTGGGCCAGAGCAGGAGCAGGATGCCGATGGGCTTGTCGAGCCGCATCAGGCGTTCGTAGGCGTTGATCCGGTCTTTGAGCGCAGCGACGTTCATGGCGCTATTGTCGTCGATAACTCAGGCCTGCAGCAGCTCGGCCCGGCCGGCCGCCCAGCGGGCCACGTGACGCGCGGCCGCTTCCGGCGCATGCTGCAGCAGCTCGTCGGCAGCCTCCCGCGCGGCCTCGAGCAGATCGACATCGGTGCCGAGGTCCGCGAAGCGCAGCAGCGGCACGCCGCTCTGGCGCGCGCCCAGATATTCCCCCGGCCCGCGCAGCAGCAGATCCTCGTGCGCGATGCGGAAGCCATCGGTGTGTTCGTAGATGATTTTAAGGCGCTTGCGCGCGGTGTCCGAAAGCGGCGACTGGTACATCAGCAGGCAGACGCTCTCGGCCGCGCCGCGGCCCACGCGGCCGCGCAACTGGTGCAGTTGCGCCAGCCCGAAACGCTCGGCGTGTTCGATGATCATGAGCGAAGCGTTAGGCACGTCGACCCCGACTTCGATCACCGTGGTGGCGACGAGGAGCTGGATCTCGCCTTTCTTGAACGCTTCCATCACCGCCGCCTTCTCCTGCGGCGGCATGCGGCCGTGCACGAGGCCGACCGTGCAATCGGGCAGTTCGGCACGCAGTGCTTCGTAGGTGTCGATGGCGGTCTGCAGCTCCAGCGCTTCCGACTCCTCGATCAGGGGACAGACCCAGTAGGCCTGCCGGCCGGCGCGACAGGCCTCTCTCACGCGCGCGACGACTTCCGCGCGCCGCGCCTCGTCCACCAGTTTGGTGACGACGGGCGTGCGGCCGGGCGGCAGCTCGTCGATGACCGACACGTCGAGGTCGGCGTAGTAGCTCATCGACAGCGTGCGCGGAATGGGTGTCGCGCTCATCATGAGCTGGTGCGGCCAGACGCCGCCGTCGTCGCTCGCCTTGCGCTGCAGCGCCAGGCGCTGCTTGACGCCGAAACGGTGCTGCTCGTCGACGATCACCAGGGCGAGATCGGCGAAGCTCACCTTTTCCTGGAAGAGCGCATGGGTGCCGACCGCGATCTGCACCTCGCCCGATTCGACGGCGGCGGCGATCCGCTTGCGCTCGCTCGCCTTCTGGCTGCCGGTGAGCCAGGCGACCTTGACGCCGAGCGGCGCGAGCCATTCGTGGAACTTGCGGAAATGCTGCTCGGCGAGGATTTCCGTGGGCGCCATCACCGCCGCCTGCTTGCCGTGTTCGACGGCGCGCAGCGCGGCGAGCGCCGCCACGATGGTCTTGCCGCTGCCGACGTCGCCCTGCAGCAGCCGGTTCATGGGATGCGGCTGCGCGAGATCGCGCGCGATCTCGGCCCACGCGCGCTGCTGCGCGGCGGTCAGCTCGAACGGCAAGGCCTGCAGCAGCCGCTGTTCCAGCCCCGACGCCTGCGGCGGCAAGGCGATGCCGCGCTGCGCGCGGCGGACGCGGTAGTGCATGCGCATGGACAGCTGCTGGCCGAGCAGCTCGTCGAACTTGATCCGCCGCCAGGCGGGATGGATGCGCTCGTCCAGCGCGCGGGCCGGCACTTCGGGCGGCGGATGATGCAGCAGCCGCACCGCGTCCTCGAACGCGGGCAGGCCGAGCCGCTCGAGCATCGCTTCGGGCAGGGTGTCTGCAAGCGACAGGCGCTCCAGCGCCGTGTCGATGCATTGGCGCAATTGCCATTGCGCCAGGCCCGCAGTCGTGGGATAGACCGGCGTCAGGGCATCCGGCAGCGGCTCGTTGCGGTTCAGCACCTTCACGCGCGGATGCACCATTTCGCCGCCGAAGAAGCCCAGCCGCACTTCGCCGTACAGCCGCACGCGCCGGCCCGGCGCGAGGGTCTTCTGCTGGCTGGGATAGAAGTTCAGGAAACGTACGTGCAGCAGGCCGCTCGCATCGCGCACCTTGCTGACCAGTTGCCGCCGCGGGCGGTACAGCACTTCGGTGGAAAGCACTTCCGCCTCCACCACCACGTGCTCGCCGGGGCGCGCATCGGCGATGGGCGTGATCCGGGTTTCGTCCTCGTAGCGCAGCGGCAGGTGCAGCACCAGATCGAAATCGCTGGCGATGCCGAGTTTGGCGAGCTTGCCGGCCACGGCCGGCGGAAAGCTTGCCAGCAGCGCCTGATCGGCGCGGTCCGCCCGGTAGGGCGAACGCGATCGTTCCTTGCGTGTCGCCGGCGCGCTCAATGCGGGAGGACGAGGACGGCGTCGGCTTCGACCAGCGCGCCGCGCGGCAAGGCGGCGACGCCCACTGCGGCGCGGGCCGGATAGGGCTGCGGGAAATACTGCGCCATGATCTCGTTCACCTTGGCGAAGTTGCCGAGGTCCGTCAGGTAGATGTTGACCTTCACGGCGTCGGCGAGCGAGCCCCCCGCGGCGCGCGCGACGGCATCGAGATTGCGGAACACGCGGTGGATCTGCGCCTCGATGCCTTCGACGAGCTCCATGCTCTGCGGATCGAGGCCGATCTGCCCCGAGAGATAGACGGTGTCGCCCGCGCGCACGGCCTGGCTGTAGGTGCCGATCGCGCCGGGGGCCTCCGGGGTGCTGACGATGGTTCTAGCCATGATTGCGAAGCCTATAATGGGTGAGCCCGGAATCTTAGGGCACCGCACAACGCCGCTGCAAACCGAGGCGCACTTCCCATGTCCAGCCCCGTGCTCGCCAATCTGCTGAAGCTCGTCGACACGCCGCGCGACGGCGCGCTGCTGCGCTATTCCATCGGCAACGAGTATCTGAAGGCGGGCGATGCAGCCAACGCCGCCGTCCAGCTGCGCGAGGCCGTCGCGCGCAATCCGAACTATTCCGCGGCCTGGAAGCTGCTCGGCAAGGCGTTGTCCGAGGCGGGCGATGCGGAAGGCGCGCTCGCGGCCTATCGCAGCGGCATCGCGGTGGCCGAGAAGCGCGGCGACCGCCAGGCGGCGAAGGAAATGCAGGTATTCGCCCGCCGGCTCGAGAAAAGCTTGCAGAACAAAGAGGGCGGCACCTGATTTACGGCGCGGCGTATAGCCGTCCCGGCGCGGCGCCCGCATCGCAA